>NZ_JAVJUO010000006.1:0-20839 GCF_040220555.1 Coleofasciculus sp. C1-SOL-03 | reverse complement strand
GGTCCAGTTATAGGCACGACAATCAACCCCGTGCTTCGCTGCAACAACTGGACTTTTTTAGCGGTAAACTGTCCTAATCGCTTCCAGTTAACATCGCTAACTGAAACCTGTTTGTCGGTGTCTCCAGAACACCAACCGATGTAAGTCTTTCCGGCTTTTAATGCTATAACTTTGTCACCTTTCCTGAAGCCATGGCGGGTAACTGTGCCGCCATATTTGCGCCGTTTACCGCCCTTAGATGGAACACATAGGTGTAACTGTCTACGGGCCATTGGCGGTCTACGGATTACCGCAAATGGTGCGGGGGTGACCTGAACATTGCCACACCATCCGCCGTGCTTGGCATTATTTGAGTGCCACTCTTGCCATTGAATAAACTCAAACGCCGCCAAGGTAACACCGTCAACAGCATGAGTTGCTGGTGTCTGTTGGTCTTTGTTTTTCTTGTCCTTGGCTAATTCCAACCATTGCCTAAGTTGGCTAGTTCCGTTACCGTCCCGTTGCCATCCCTGATGGGTGATCACCGGAGCTAATTCGGATAACCAGTTCAGCATTTGTCGTTGACCCACCATAACTGGAGAGAATCCAACACCCGATCGAGCCGATTTACGTCCGCTGGTTCTATCCACATCAGCCATAACCAATTCATAGTGAATGGCACTAATTGGGAACAGCTTAAACAACTCTTTAACTACTCGTAACTCTAATTGTTTGTTGGCTCGAATTGAGGGAGGTAGTTTAGCTTGTTTCCGGTTGTCAAACCTAGTTGGACGGTGACAACGCTCAGAATAAGGTAGTTTACGGTTAATCCGTCTTCCTCTCCTTGCTCTACGCATAATCCGCCGCAACTCCATCCGTTCTTTAACCGTCTTGAACGGTAAGACTAGATGAGCCATCCAAAGGGTAACTTGGCTTGATTGAACCCCGATACCGGAATAGTTTTTGCCAGGATCTATACCCACAGCTACGGGTTGGGTGTTTTCTTCTGTCTCAAAATTCAACTGAATGGCAAAACATTCTAAGTCGTTATGTACGACCTTGGCTTTACCTTCTTTCAACCAACGCCTAGCACGACTAGGCTTGGTGGGCATCAAAGGTTTACCCGATTTTGATAAAACTGGTACTCGTAACATGGTGATAAACCTCACGAGTGAAGTGCTTAGTCCCTTCCCGCCATCTCGGTTAAGATGTCCTAACGAGGGTAGCGACTCGACAAAAAGTCTTAGAGGTATCCGGACTAGGGAAGTATCCGGAGGTCTGTACCAAACCGAGACTCTATGCGGTATTCAACGTTTTGAATTGTAATTTGTCTTACAATCCCCACGCTCCACGTTAGTAGCGTGGGGTTGTTGAACGTTATACAATTCGACCCCATAGACTGTAGAGACGCTGCATGGAACGTCTCTACGGTTGGATTAGGCAACATTGGCGAATAGTTCTTGCCAACTGCGATCGCTCGCTTCTTTTTGGGCAATCACTTCTACAATCTTATTACGTGCTTCGTCTTGAAAGAGCGCCTCAACACAAACCTGTGCCACTTTCGTGCGCGGAATACTCCCATCAAACAGGGTATCCGCTGATGACATCACCACAGGGTCAGGCGTATCTTCGTTTTTCAGCCCCCCCGGTCGGACAATGGTATAGGTTAAGCCGCTTTGCTGGAGATACTCCTCGGCTTGCTTTTTCCACACCAAAATTAGCCAAAACAGATTTAGAGGATGGAACAGTTGAGAGACGCACAGTGAGGAAACCATGACAAAATGCTCAACGCCCTTAGCTTTGGCAACATCGACCAGGTTCTTCGTCCCCTCATAGTCCACTTGGTAGGGTTCTAGGGGGTTGAAGCTGGGTGTGGCACCTGTAGCACAAAACACGACGGTGCTATCTCCCACAGCAGCACTGAGACTCTCAGGCTTCAATACGTCCCCAACGACTAACTCGGCTTCAGGGGGCAAAATTTCCTGCCCTTTCTCCAAATTCCGCACTAAAGCGCGGACGGGGATATTGCGTTTGACCAGTTCATTGACGATTCGGCGTCCCGTTTGACCTGTCGCTCCGGCGACCAATGCTTTCATTTAAAAATTTCCTTCAACAGTGAGAGTTGACGGCAAGATACACAAGTTATGCTGTAAAGAGCCAGTGTTGTTTGATTTGATTCCTTCACATTCTCTTTTCAATTCTATAAATTATCAATGAAGTTTTTCCCAGATGTGCAGATTTATACCGTAAATTCGTGAAGATGAAAGAGAGAATGAACAACTGCCAGTGGGCATCCTAGCAATAGGCACCAACCCGAACTGACACCGTGGAGCAATTATGCAGTCCCAATTCCTTAACCAGCAACCCATCACAATCGAGCCAGTGCATCTAGATACCCAATCCAGTTTTACCGAGCCGGAGAGCGGCGAGTACCCATCCTGTGAATTAGTGTCTGAGTTGACTCAGTTTTACGGTCACTTCCAAGATAGTGTAGAGATGTATGCCGAACCGGAGCGAGTGACTGCCTATCTGGATACTCACCAAGAGTGGTTTCGTGACTGCGCCCACCCGATGAAAGCTGAACCAATTGGAGCCAACGGTTATGCTTTAACGATTGGGCGGTTTGGGTCATTCGGTTATGAAGTTGAGCCAAAAATTGGACTAGAACTACTCCCGCGTCACGATGGGATCTATAAAATACAGACGATCCCCGTCCCCGGTTACGAGCCTCCTGGCTATGAGGTTGACTTTCAGGCGACTCAAGGGTTTGTACCGATTCCCACTCACGAGTATTTTTCTGAGCCACAGCCTAAGCGAATAGAACTTCCCCCCACCATTACCCGTATCGAGTGGGAACTTGATTTAAGCGTTGGTGTACGGTTCCCCAAGTTTATCCACAAGTTACCCCAATCTTTGATTCAGAGTACAGGCGATCGCTTGTTGGGGCAAATCGTCCGCCAAGTGTCTCGCCGCTTGAGTCACAAGGTACAGCAAGACTTTCATAACCGTATGAATATCGCAATCCCCAAAAAATTAAAGCGGCGTTGAGTCGGTAGGAAAACTCAAGTTAACGGTGGGGATTGTCATTTGTTGATTGTTCATGGTTCATGGTTGATTGGGAATCTTCTCCCTCATCTTCCCCATCTTCCCCATCTCCCCCATCTCCCTCGCTCCTATCGTCCCCGCTGGGTGGCGATAAATTCCCGTAGCCGCAGCAAACTCAGGGTTTGACCCATATTTAACGGGAACAGAGACACCCCTTCTAAGCGAGACTGTACCCATCCTTCACCCCAACACCATTCGTGATAGCCATCGATTCCCTGGCTCAATAGCAGTCGTAATCCGTAAGACTCAGCTACCTCTACCTGATGTTGGATAGCAACCGGACCTATCCAACTGGTAAAGGTGACTCCGGGATAGAGTTGTTCTGGTAATCCAGGAGAAAGGCGCTGAGTCGGTAACCACTGGCGTAGTTTCTCTGAATGCAGCAGACTGTCTCGGATAACAGTATGGGGGGCTTCGAGTTCAATGCGGAGGTGACTTTGTTGAAAGGTTCCCAACATAATCTGTGTCCAAAAACAATAGGTCTGTTGCTCAAGAGCGTAAATCTTAATACTACATCATCATTAATTGTGTCCACCTACTGATCAGGGAAAAGGTACTATTGCTCCCCCAGCTTCCAGACGTGCCATGGCACGTCTCTACATTCCTTTCCTGGCTGCCCCCGCTTGCCCCCGCTCCCCCTCACCACAAAACTTATTCAGTCACCCCTAATTGTTTTAATTGGTGTCGCCAGGGAAGATACAGTCGTGAATCCATCGCCGACTACCAACAGTGCGATCGCGCCTGATGCTAACGACCCGACCCAACCTACAATAAAAAGGGAGTGTGTTAAGAAGTGTAAGGTTGTTCCATGGCTGATCAGTTAATTCGCGCCACAGCAGCAGAAGGGGGTATTCGTGCCGTCGGTGTGATTACCACGCGCCTCACCGAAGAAGCCCGTCAGCGCCATCAGCTCTCTTATGTGGCCACGGCTGCCCTAGGGCGCACCATGTCATCGGGTTTATTGTTGGCATCTAACATGAAGCGGGAAGCGTCAAGGGTAAATATTCGGGTGAAAGGAAATGGTCCGTTGGGCGGAATTTTGGTTGATGCAGGATTAGATGGTACGGTTAGAGGGTATGTGGATAACCCTGCCATTGAACTACCGCCCAACGAATCTGGCAAACTCGATGTTGGCGGTGCAGTTGGGCGCGACGGGTATCTCTATGTGATCCGGGATGTGGGGTATGGCTATCCTTACTCCAGTACCGTAGAACTGGTATCGGGCGAAATTGGTGATGATATTGCTCATTACCTACTTACGTCCGAACAAACCCCATCAGCACTGATTGTGGGTGTATTTGTCGGTGCTGAAGGCGTAACCGCATCGGGAGGGCTATTAATCCAAATCTTACCGAAAGCGGCTAGCGACGAGTCCTTAGTGCAAATTTTGGAATCTCGCATCGCCAAGCTATCCGGATTCACGCCTCTGTTGCAGGAAGGTAAAACGTTACCCGCTATCTTTGAACAGATTTTGGGTGATTTGGGTTTGGTGATTCTGCCCGAAATCCAAATGGTACGGTTTGACTGCGGTTGCTCGTTTGATCGGGTTTTGGGAGCGCTGAAAATGCTAGGTGAAGCGGAACTTCAGGATATGATTGAAAAAGACGAAGGCGCTGAAGCAACGTGCCACTTCTGCGGGGAAGTTTACCAAGCGAGCGGAGATGAACTGGCTCAACTGATTGAGGATTTAAGGGCGGAGTCTGTTTAATCGAGATTGGGTTAGGGGAATTGGGAATGGGAATAAGAGTTGACCAAACCAAGGCAGAGGAAAGGAAACAGATGGCTCCAAGGGATTGCTTCTAAGAGTAATAGTTTTTACCTTCACGGCAATTGCCCTAGCTCCCATTCACGATTAAGTCTCCAGGAGAATATAGCTTTTTCTGTCTAACCAGAGTAGGATTGCAACAACTGAGGGTGCGATAAAACCCACAGCATTAGGCGTAGCGAGTGGTGGAGTGAGTTATGACTAGAAATCGAAAAATGCCCGATCATTGGTATGCTACCCGGTCTTCCCAACCGAGTTGGAGCCAGGATTGGCAACACCAGAAAGGTGCTGTTGATCCTCATCGGGTCGGGCATTCAGCGTCTTATGTTCATACCACTCCCCAACAAGTGGCAACGAAGCCAGCTACTCCCTCTCCTAAACAGCCGAAAGAACCAAGACGTCGCTTTACATTCGGCTGGGCATTTTGGATGGTGGTGATTATGTTGGTTTCCGGGGGGATGGGATTTGCCTCCGTAGCTCTTTTACTAAAACTACCTGCTGTGCCAAATTGTCCCTCAATTTTTTGGCCCACGGCTTCGGCTTCGGTGCGTCTCTATTGCGCCCAGCTTGCGGCAAATAAGCGTACCACCAAGGATTTGTTAGAAGCGATCGCCCTCGTAGACGCTTTACCCAAGGACCACCCCTTGCGCCCGGAAATTAACCGCCATATCGAAGAGTGGTCAGTCGAGATTTTAGCGATTGGCGAAGAACAGTTTCAAGCCGGTCAACTCGAGGAAGCGATTGAGATTGCGAACCGGATTCCCAGAGATGTTCCGGCATTTATGCTCGTCAAAGAACAAATTAAGGAATGGGAAACGCTGTGGCAAAAGGCTTCAGGGATTTATGAGCAAGCGGAGGAACACCTGAGACAGTCAAATTGGACGTTAGCGTTTCGGGAAGCGGTTAAGCTGACAACGATAGATAATCAGTATTGGGCAGCCGTCAAGTACAACCAACTCGTGGATCTGATTCAAATCGGACGAGATGATAGTCAGAAGTTGGATGAAGCCTATCGGCTGAGTAAAACGGGTCGCGTCGATGATATTTTAAAGGCGATTGAAGCGGCTGAGAAAATCACGCCCAAGAGTTTTGCCTACAAAGAGGCTCAAGATTTAATTGCTGAGAGTGGGAATAAATTACTCAAACTGGCGACGAGTCGCTTAGAACAACGAAACTGGCAAGGGGTATTAGATATTGCCAATAAGTTACCCGCTAGCGTAAAATTACCAGACGTTAAGGCAGATTTGATTGACTTAGCCAATGCCATATCCCTGGCTGAATCGGGAACCAGTGAGGACTTGGAAATCGCGATCGCCTCGGTGCAGAAATTGGGTACTGATCGTCCTCTATATGATGAAGGTCAGGAATTAATTGATCGATGGCAACGGGAAATTGAGGACGTGGCTCGACTGGAACGGGCGCGGACGTTTGCCAGTTCGGGGCTAGTTAGCGATTTACAGATCGCGATCGCAGAAGCCAAACTGATTCCCAACCGTAATCCCCGCTACCAGGAAGCGAGGGCGGAGATTAACCAATGGACTCGTCAGATCCAAACCATAGAAGATCAGCCCTATCTCGATCGCGCTACCCAACTGGCCAGCTTTGGCGGAGTCCAATCGTTACGAGAAGCCATCCAAGAAGCCCGTCGCATTGCCCCCAATCGCGCTCTCTACCAGGAGGCGCAGAGTAAGATTAAAGATTGGACACGCACAGTTCAACGCCTAGAAGACCAACCCTATCTTGATCAAGCTCGTACCCTTGCCAATTCCGGCAATCTTTCGGCGGCGATCGCGGCGGCGGAACAAATCAAATCCGGACGGGTACTCTATGGGGAAGCACAAAACCTGATTAAGGGCTGGAAGACAGAAGTTTTGGGACAACAGCGCTTGCAACAAGCCTATCGAGCTGCCACTCCCGGTACCCCCGACGCCATTGTGGAGGCAATTCGTCTAGCCAGACAAGTCCCTAGTTCCGCCAAGGTTAGAGGTGATGCTGTCTCGGCGGTTAATCGCTGGAGTTATCAATTATTGGCTCTGGCTCAAGATCGAGCTGCTCTTAGCTTAACTGAAGCGATTCGACTGGCTAAAATGATTCCTTCTGGAACTGAAGCCTATAATGCGGCTCAAGCGTCAATTCAAGAATGGCAAAGGATTTTAGAACCACCTCCTCCTCCAGTTCTCGTTCCTCAGGGTACAGATGCCCAACCTTCACTAGAACTACCCGAACATGAATTGCCTCTGGATAATTAGGTGGTTTAAAATTCTGGGGGCAAGAAAGCATGAAAATTTAGTCTTGCCACACCACCACGCTGGAATAATATGTCAACCCAAAAACTCAAATTGGACATTAAACTGACAGGAAAGTTACAACGAAGTAACTACTGGAAATCATCCAGCGGTCTCATTAGGAAAATAATTTCCCTACTGCTCTGCTAACTTTTCTACAAACATTGTATGTTCCCCCGAAGCTAAACCTTCTTGCAAAACCGACAACACCCTCGCCATATTCCCTACCAACAAATCATCGGCGGCTAACCACAATCCAGGAAACACTCGACTCCGGATCACATGTCCTTCATCCACGGGTAACGATACATACTCACCCTGCTGCAAGTAAAACCAATCGAGTCTCTGCTCAAATACTTGCCAAACAATATACTCTTGCACCCCATTGCGACGATACGCCCGTTTCTTCTCATGTAAGTCTATCGCCACACTACTAGCGGCGATCTCTGCTACTAATTCTGGCGCACCTTCAATATAATCATCGTCGCTGAGTCTCGCCTGTCCCCCTGCATTTTCATCAATCAGTAGTACAGCATCGGGTTGGGGTTCGTTGTCCAAATCTAACCGAACAGTAGGTTCAATCCCCAATTCAATACCCGGTGTCGCCACTTGATAATTGCCTAGCCATAGGATTAAATTGGCGTGAGGTTGACTATGGCTTCTAAAACGCAGTGCAGCAGGCAAGTAAACAACTCCTTCAATCAGTTCAGCTTTCTTGAGAGAAGACATCGCATTATAACGACGCTCAAATTCATAGCGATTTAAGCGATCGCCACTTTCCAAGGATGGGAGCAAAGACTCTTGCTGGAAACTCGTTTTAACCATAGATTGCTCCTTTTACTCGCTGGTTGATATCTCCATTTCTACTCAGATCTTGCCCAACTCGCTGTCTTCCCGTCTGGGGTTGAAACCCAAAACACCAAAAGCTGGCATTCGTCTGGCATACGACTAGATCAGAGTTTTAGTCCATTTTAATGGACTTAAGCTATTAGCCCGGAGTTTGAACTCCGGGCGGGTATTGCGGCTTACTCTTCCTGATTATTTGTCTGTTATGAATCCCAATCCCACATCACCGGATTATCATCTAGGTGATCAGTGACAATGCGTCCGATCGCGTCAATTTCTTGCAGTTCTTCTGGAGATAACTTAACCTCAGCCGCCTTAGCATTACTAGAGGATTGTCCTTCATGACGCGCCCCCGCGATCGCATTCGTTTGCGGTTGGGCAATTAACCAGGCGAGGGATAATTGAGCCAGACTACAATTATGGCGTTCGGCAATCGGGCGTAGTTTATCTAAGGCTTGCTGCGCTCGTTTATAGTTTTCCCCTTGAAACAGACGATTTTTGGCACGATGATCGCCTTCTGGGAATTGATGATCCGGTCCAAATTTACCCGTGAGCAATCCTTGGGCAAGAGATGAGTATGCCAGGATTGATATATTATTCTCAATACAGTAGGGTTGAGCATCCTGCTCCACTTGACGCCAAAACAAGGAGTAGGGAGGCTGTAAGCTATCAATCTTCCCATACTGCGCTGCTTCTTCTAACTGAGTACGGGAGAAATTCGATACCCCAATTGCCCGAATTTTGCCCTGTTCCTTTAGCTTATTCAAGGCGCTCATTGGCTCCTCAATCGGCACCACCTCCGTATTAAATGTTCCGGGGGACCAATGAATTTGGTAGAGGTCAATATAGTCCGTCTGTAGATTTTTCAGAGAGCGATCGCAGGCTTCGATGACTTTATCATGTTTCAGGTTCCCCACCCACACTTTGGAGGCATACACCACCTGATCGCGCACATCTGATAATGCCTGGGCAACAATCTGCTCCGAATGCCCCTTGCCGTAGATTTCTGCGGTATCCACCGTCGTGATACCCGCATCAAAAGCGGCTCGGATGGCTTTAATCGTTTCCGCGTCTTCAATCCCCACCCAGGCACTCTTACCCGCCTGCCAGGTACCCATGATAATCGGCGTGATTTGGATATCGGAGGTGCCTAAAGGTCGCGTTTCCATAACAAATTCCTGTGATGTAGACAATTTTTACTACAATTAGCCAAGGGATTAACTGAGACGCTAATCCCATCTAATCTTCCAAACTTTGGCAGAGTCTTGGCGTCTATCCCAGGTACAATTAGCTTGCACCTCCAGGCAGTAGGTTGCTTCTGTATTCGATGTAGATTTTGATACACTCTCGCAAACCCTGCCAACCAATCTTTATGGTGCTTTTCTCATGTGTCACCTTTGTAGGTTGGGTCTTTGGAACGAAACCCAACGACCCAACTCCCTCATCTCCCTTATCCTTTCCCTTCTAAAATTTCTATCAGCCTATCTTCCATGGCATTGCGAGCTGCCACATCCGAACAATGATCAATGAGGGATTTTGCCGCTGATATCGCGGCTTGAGCTGTGGGGAAATCAAAACCGCCAAAGGGATCAATAATTGTTGGTTCAAGCAACTGTTCTGATTCGAGCCACGTTACTGTCCAACGCCCTGTTTTTCTCTCCCATATTGGAATAATTAAATATTCATCCCAATGGGTATGGTAACGTTCGGCTTGATTAAAGTTTGCCTTATAAGAGTGGCGTTTATAAACGTTGTCCACTACTTTTTAATCCTCCCTGATTCTTGATGCTGTACTAAACCCTGGTTTAGAGTCCAGGGCTTTGCCTTGAACGGTAATTTCCCCATAGCTAAGTCAAGAAAATTTCGCCTTTTTGCTTTCGTCGTACTATCAACTATTTGGCATGATTAGTCGATTTTAGCTGATTTCAGCGGGATTTCCCAAGCCTTTGTTTGTGAAACTTTGTATAGCTCCCGCTTTTCTGTGCTACCTGCTTTTTTTAGGTTGAAGCGAGATAATTGCGGTCTCGCCTCAAACGCAGAGTCGAACTTCTGATTATATCATGCCGGGACAGTCAGGGGTTGACCATTATCGGCAGGAGTCAATTGCAGCAAGAAGGGAACCGCTTTTTTAACCCAATCTTGGATAGCTGTATAAGACGCCGCCGCTTCGCCATAGCAAACTTCCAGCATATCAGTGTGGATAATACCGGGACTTAGGGGAATCGCCGCCATTCCTTTGGGCAATTCTTGAGCTAGCGATCGGGTCATCCCTTCAATTGCCCATTTAGAGGTACAGTAGGATGAGACGTGGGGAGCCGTTGAGCGTCCCCACCCCGAACTTAGATTGACAATTATACCGCTGCCTCGGTCAATCATTGCTGGGATAAAATGGCGAATCACATTAGCAACTCCCTTGATATTGACATCAATCAGATCAGAAAAATCTTGGCTGGGAATTTCCCACAGGGGCGCTAATTCATTGATAATTGCCCCATTATTAATCAGCAGATCCGGCGGACTGTACTCGTTGAGGAGTTTTGCCCAAGCCATGACCTGATCTTCATCGGCAATATCGACCACGGTAAAATTATGGGGAGAACCAAAGGCTTGATTGAGATCCTTGATTGCTGTCTCGTTTCGAGCGCAACCTAGAACTGTATGTCCTTGAGCGATAAATCCCTCAGTCATCGCTCGACCTAAACCCCGACTGACCCCCGTAATCACGATCACTTTTGTCATGGTTACCGTTTTCCCTTGATACCTTTCCTCTAATAGATTAAGGCGATATGGGAACATGCGATCGCGTACCCGTTTTTCCGGAAGTAGCGACACAGAGGCTCTGTCAGCAGCATCCAGGTGCTATTCCAGTCCTGTTTAAAATCAATAAAACGGGTGTGTGTGGCACTTTATGATTACAGTTAACTTCTCCTCGGCATAAATGACCGAGGATTCTAAAAGGATACTTCTTCAGCGAGTTTAAACACCGTAAAAACTGCTCCGCCTACTTCCCTAACTTTCTCCTAACAGCGATCGCCAATCTTGAATCGCCTGCTCAGACCAAAGCCAATTCTGACTCAGGGCGTCGGGTTGGAAATTCACCGGGTCATCTTGGAGAACTTTTTGCCGCAGTTTCAACGATTCATTTAACAGATTGGTGCGCTTTTCGGCTGGCTGTGGTTGAGCAGATTTCCAGAATCCTAAGGCTAATCCCGCATACGCTGTTAACGCTTCTTTCTTCGCCCCATTTCCCGCCACATCTGCATCAATTTGCTCTTGTTCGATTAAGGTGAGAGCATCTAACCAGGCATTGTTAGCTCGCTCGAAATCCCCTTCCGCGTAATAAGCAAAGCCAAGAGCGTTATGATAGTTAGCCGAGTCAGGTTGGGCTTTAACCGCCGTTTCCCAATACCGTCGCACATCGCTGATATTATAGTTCGTATCTCCGGCTTGAATCGACTGCCAAGCCAGACGCCCTCTCAAGAAACTGATGGTTGGGTTATCCAATTGGGAGGGAGAAACAGACTTTAAAGCAGCATCAGCTTGGGACAATGCGCCTCGATTCAGTAAAGCTTCGACCGCTTCAGTTCCGGCTTCGATATTCCCCTGACCCAGTTTTTCAATTGCCAAAGCTGTGACTTGACTGGTTTCGGCTTTGGCTAAGTTGCTCCGATCTAAGTCTGAGGGTTGGGGTAGACTCGGCACAGGAGAATCAGAGGATGTAACTAACGTATCCGGTCGCGGCTGACGGTTCCAAACCAAGGCGAAACTTAATAGTGCGATCGCCACAGCACTAACACCCAATCCAATCCATAGTTTAGGGGCAACCAGCCAGGAACGCCATCCCTTTTCAGTTGATTGCACGGGCGAGGGTTTCGGCGTCACCGTCTGTTCAGATGACGGCATTGCTGTTGTTTTTACAGACGCTGGTGCGGGTGGTGCTGAGGACTCCGTCGGTTGCTGAGGCGGCGGGTTTGGTACGTCCTGATCCTCTTTCTCTTGTTCAGGTGCTGGTTGGGGTGGATGGTTTGGGTGTGGGGGCGGTAACTTTGGTTCCTCGATCTCCGGCTCATTATCCAGTTGATCGAGTAAGTTCTTAATAAAGCTAGACGGATCATCCGCAGACGGATCATCCGCTTCCTGATCTGAGGGAGTCTCATCGGAGGGCGTCTCATCCAGCCAATTTTGCCTCGGTTTATACTCATACTCAGCTAGGGGCGATTCCTCCTCTAGCAGGAATTCATCGTCAGTGGCTACGGTTTTATCGAACATTGGTGGTGGGAAAAGTTCGGCGTCACTTTCATCAGAGACTAATTGAATGTCTGCGGGTTCCGGTAAATGCAATCGTTCTTCCCGATGATGGTAGTCATCGTCTACATTGGTGAGGAATCCATCAAATTCCGGATGCAGGTACAGCACGGGCAACGCCCAATATAATTGGTTGGAGCCATAGGCAGAAATTAGCCCCTGTCGCGCTCGACTCAGACTCAGATCGATGGGATAACCTTGATTGAGATTCCGATAAAGGAGGCGAGTTAGGGTAAGTGCCACTTCATCGGGAATCCGTTCTGCCATTGCCAAAACCCCAGGAATTCCCCGCTTGACTAAGGCTTCCGCTAAATTGCGTTCTTTGCCATTGTCTAGGGGGTCTGAGGTAGCGGTATAGGCGCCCCGACAGGAGTTAAATACGGCTAACTGCACGCCATTATTTGCCAGCAATCCAGCTAAGTCATTGCCATTTAAGGTTTCCGTTAATCCCGTTTTATTACTGACTAAATAAACATCCCCACCCGAATCCCCCAGACTACTGTGACCCGCATAATGGAAGACTTGATATTGACCTTGTTCTAAGGCTTGGGTGAGTTGTTCTCGTCCCGGTTGTTCCAAAATCGTCAGTTGAATCGATGGCGGTTCTTGGCGAGAACGGTTTTTCAGTTCTTCTTGTAGATGTGCCGCTTCCTGTGCCAGTTCTAAACTCTCTTGGTCACTTGGTCCTGCAATCACCATGAGAATTTTCAGGACATGACTAGGTTGAGGGGGAAGGGGATGCATCGGTCGCATCAATCCAGTGCTAAGTTGGTAGCGGGAGAACGCCACATCTGTCCCCGTTGCCAAAGGGCGATCGCCTGCATGGAGGACTTCCCAGGGTAAGCGAGGTAAGCGATTTCCTTTAAGTCCCAGGCGCAGTCGTAATACAGAGCGTTGATTTTGGGCGATCGCTTGTGCCATCATCCAACTATCCCGCAAACTGCCTTGAAATAAAGCATTGTAGAGTTCTTGACCCAGCGCCACCAGATTTTTACAGGATTGACGCACCTGCTGTTCGGAGTTGGGCAAGAAAAACAGCTCATCCATACTGCCAGCCCCCCCTTGTAACAAGCCCAGAAGGGGATCATTCATCAATTGTCTCGCTTGCGTTAACCACTCATCCATGGGCCAACGCACTTGTTCTTCTGCCAACGGCACCCCGGGTGCGACTCGTTCAATTCGCACTAGATGCTGGTCGTCCCCCAAAGGGGTCACAGAGATATGGAATTCCTGTGCCACTGCTATTGCCTGGTCAAGTTTGCTGAATGTCAAGGGTTTTTACTGGGTTTTCAAGGGTTATTGCATTCATAGTGTCTTTAATATAGATTGATTTAATTCTATGAAAGTTTCCTGAGAGAGTTGAGGGATTCAGACGCGAGTCAGGGGGATTCCATCAGCGGTTTTGAGCTTATGGATGAGGGGTGAGACGTTAACCCTGGTTGAGAACCCTGGAATTTTTCTGCGGCGGATGCTAATGAACTCAAATTTAGGAACTGATCCAGGATTTTTCCGGATGAACCCCGCCTATTCCAGAAGAGTGAAATGGTAGATGCACCCTGATTGACGTTCCCTGGCTCACTGATTTGGGCTAGGGATTTTTTTTCGCCCGCCGCCATAGTGGATAAGCCACATCCAGCATTTTTCCGTTGCTATGTACATCGGGATAAACAAGTTTTTGTGAATATCGGAGCAGGTTTAACGATAATCGTTTTTTGTCGCCCCGATATGACTCAACCCACCCCTCCCGCTGGTTTCAGTTATGATTGTCCAGACGAGTTCTATTTATTTGGGTTCGGTTCAATCTCTCTTATCTTAGCAACGGTTGCCCAAGAGGGATAAATCCGGAAATATTCCTCTGAAAAAGGGAGTAGGGTTAGGGTTTCCTACGTCAACCCAACCTACGGTTTTTGCCTTCTGCGATAATTCTGCTCGGTTGAACTAGCGATACACTAAACGATAGTGAAAACAGCAGGAGGGAAAACGTGGACGTTAAAGCCGCCGTCGCCGATGAAGCCGGGAAACCGTTAACGATTGAAACCGTTCAGCTAGACGAACCTAAAGCTGGGGAAGTATTGGTGGAAATTAAAGCAACGGGTATCTGTCATACCGATGCCTATACCCTCTCTGGTAAAGACCCCGAAGGACTATTTCCGGCTATCTTAGGACATGAAGGGGCGGGTGTCGTTGTTGAGGTGGGAGACGGCGTAACCAGCGTTAAACCTGGTGATCATGTGATTCCACTCTACACACCCGAATGTCGGAACTGTGAGTATTGCTTAAGCTTCAAAACCAATCTCTGTCAAGCGATTCGGGCAACTCAGGGACGAGGTGTCATGCCCGATGGCACCAGTCGGTTCTCCAGTCATGGCAAAATGCTCCATCACTACATGGGCACCTCTACTTTTGCTAACTATACCGTCTTGCCCGAAATTGCCGTGGCGAAAATTCGCGAAGATGCGCCCTTTGAGAAGGTTTGTTACATTGGTTGCGGCGTCACCACCGGGATTGGTGCGGTGATTAATACCGCTAAAGTTGAACCCGGTGCCAGAATTGTGGTATTTGGACTGGGTGGGATTGGCTTAAATGTGATTCAAGGGGCGCGAATGGTGGGCGCAAGTCAAATTGTTGGCGTTGATATTAATCCCGATAAACGGGAATTAGCCGAAAAGTTTGGCATGACGGATTTTGTCAATCCGCGTGATGTTGAAGGGGATCTAGTTCCTTATTTGGTGGAGTTAACCAAAGGCGGTGCCGATTATAGTTTTGAGTGCATTGGTAATGTCAATGTCATGCGCCAAGCCTTAGAATGCTGCCATAAAGGATGGGGTGTGAGTGTGATTATTGGCGTGGCTGGTGCTGGAGAAGAAATTAGTACCCGCCCATTTCAATTAGTAACCGGACGAGTTTGGAAAGGTACCGCCTTTGGGGGCGCAAAGGGACGCACCGATGTTCCCAAAATTGTGGATTGGTATATGGAAGGGAAGATTAATATTGATGATTTAATTACCCATGTCATGCCCTTGGAAAAAATCAATGAGGGATTTGATTTAATGCATAAAGGGGAATCAATTCGCAGTGTGGTGACATTTTAAGGCAAGGTAAGGTTAAGGCAGGGTAAGGGAAAGTTCTTGAATTCGGATAAAGGTTTGCTGGATCAGGCATTCCCTGTTCCCTGTTCCCCAATTTCAACCATTAACTGCAATGTTGTCCCACTACTTCATTTCTTCTTTGATAGCTTCTTTGTACTTCCTGAGACCGTACAATCTGCAACTGAAGACATGGACGATGGCAAGAATATCTTCAACCATCTCTCGTTCATTAGACAAGTCACTTCGGTTGAGAACCACGAGGTTGCAATCTTTTTGCTGACAGAGCCATTCGATAAGGTCAAGACCAAACCTGACAAGTCTGTCTTTGTGGCAGACCACAACTTCTCTGACGTTTCCTGACAAAACTTGTCCCAAAAGGGAAAGAAGTCCTTTGCGCCTGTAGTTGAGTCCTGAACCGACTTCTTTGATAAGCTTTCCGTCTGTGAACAGGGATTGCAGGTAGTCAGCTTGTCGCTCAAGATCTGACTTTTGCTTGTATGAACTAACCCTGGCGTAGAGGATTCTGATTCTTGTATCGCCTTCTGGATTGACAACGGAATCGATATCGTACAGCTTTTTCCGGAAAAATCTAGAAATTACCGATAAATTAAGCTCTAGCCATCAACAGTCGCTGCAAGGTGCGCTGATTCTCTTCGGGAGAACCCACAGTAATCCGTAATCCACCACCTGTATTCCGGATTACTGTACCCTGGGCTTTCATCTGTTGAACGATCTGACTTAAGCTATTTTGTTCGAGTTGGCGAGGGCGACTATAAATAAAATTGGCAGCACTTGACCAAACCTGTAAGCCGGGATGTTCAGATAATGCGGCGAATAAGCGATCGCGTTCGGCAATAATTTGGGGGATTGCGGCTAAGAGTTGATCGCGGTGAGTCAGGGCGATAAGGGCGGCGGCTTGGGAAACGCTGGGTAAATTGTAAGGTAAGCGCATTTTTTCTAATGCGGCGATTAATTCCGGGTGGGCGATGCAGTAGCCTACCCGATGGGCGGCTAAACGAAAGGCTTTGGAAAAGGTTCGCAGAATTGCCCAGTTGGGATGTTGGGATAATTCTTTAACCACCGAGGTGCGGCTAAATTCAAAGTATGCCTCATCAATCACCACTAAAATATCATCGGGTAAACTCCGTAGCCATTTGAGTTCAGCCACCGTGAGTGCATTTCCAGTCGGGGAGTTGGGATGAACCACGAAAACCACACGGATGGGAGGATGTTGAGATTGGGCGATCGCATGTTGGGCTTCATCTCGGTTAATCTCAAAGTTATCTGGACAACGCTCAACGGTAACCACCGGAATACCCAGGGTTTGCGCTAAAATCCCGTACATGGAAAATGTGGGATTGGCGACGAGAATTGACCCTTCTCCCCGTAAACAGGTAGCAATTAATAGCGAACGAATCAGTTCATCTGAACCATTACCGACTGAGATCTGGCTAGAGGTTAGGGGTGTCTCTAGAGAAGCCGATTCCGTCACATAATGGGCGATCGCCTCTTTGAGGGCTTGATGAGAACCATCGGGATAACGATTCGCCTCAATCTCCTGTTGATACGTCCATGTCAGCTTTTCTTTTAACTCAACGGGCAAATCATCAGGACTTTCATTCGCATCCACGCGATCGAGGGATGTGATTGGTTTCCCCGACTCTCCCCCTGGATGAGGAGTGTACGCCGTAAATTGAGCTAAATCTGACCGGATGAACCCCAACATATTAGTTCCCCGCTTCTAGTGGTACTGGTTTGCTGATTCCCTGTTCCTTGTTCGCTGTATCCTTTGCCTTGACCAACGTAATTATAGTAACTTCTGGGGGACAAAATAGGCGTCCAGGTGCATAAGTTCCTAAACCCCGATTCACATACATGCGATTGGCGCCAATCTGATGCATTCCTTTTCCCCATTCCCAATGATGAACCACTCGATAACATTCTCCCAGAAAGGGAATCCACTTGTGCAGAGGTCGAGGCAGATTTCGTCGTAGAATCGGTAGTAATAACGCCGCCGGTCCAAATCCAGGAATCACCACCTGACCCCCATGGGTATGACCCGATAGTTGTAAATCAATACGCCATTTCTGTAAGGGTTCCGCCGTGTCTGGGTTATGAGATAAGACAATACGGGGTATTTGCGGATCGATTTGGTTCATCACTGGGGCGGGATTGAACTCACGCGACCAAAAATCCGCTAATCCCACCAAGGCTAATTCTTTCCCCAAGGGATAGACAATTTCATTCCATAAGACGCGCACGCCAATCCGGGTTAGCGCCTCAGTGACTGTGGTTTTGGCTTGGGGATGTTCCATGTCGTGGTTCCCCAGTACCGCATAGACTCCAGCACGACTTTCCAGGTATTTTAATCGCCGTACCAGTTGATGAATCGGTTCGGGTTGATAGGTGATGTAGTCTCCGGTTAACAGCACTAAATCCGGTTCAGCCTGATTATTGACTTCGATGGCTTCCGCCAGCATTGCTTCCGACAGGCGAAACCCATCATAATGTAAATCAGTAAGCTGTACCAATTTGGTTCCTTGCAACGACGGTGGCAAATTCGCGATCGCAACCGTTATCCGCTCAACCCTTAATCGTCCTGAAAATACCCAAGCCATAGTATTAGTTTTAATTAATCTGGCAAGAATGATCCCAGCCTAGCTTAGCGCTAAAGTGGATAGGCTCCCTGTGATCCCCTATACTCAGGTTACTCCGTCGATTGCCAGAACTGATTGGCTATTCGGGCCGAAGGACATTGCGCCAAAGGTTTTCTAGCAAGGTTGGATAATCCCACTTGCTGCAATAACGATTGCCAATTTGATGTTAAAGTAGAATTCTCAGGCTGAGAACAACGCAACTGGACTAAACTTTCCAGGGTCTCATACCAAATCCCATGATTGGCATAGATAGCAGGCTTTGCCTCAGGTGTTGCTCTGTCTAATTCCTGATCAATCTGGGACGTTGGCGTAATTCGCTGTATCCACCCGGCGACATAGGTGCTGTCACTGCGGTCATACGGATCGAAAATAATACTGAAATACCAAAAATAGGGTTTGTCTTCCTCTAAAGGGGGTAAATCTGGAGCATTGGCTAGATCAACAGCAACAATGCTATCACTTGTTTTTAGCGGAATTTCTTGTTCATAAATGATAGTTTTTAACTGGTGATCGTAGAAACTAAATTCGGCTCTAACGTTTTGTAAACTTACATCCGGAATATAAAAATATAAGGTGGGATAGTCAGCGAGGGTTCTACCCACTGTAGATTGAGGAATTAACGCCATTAACGGAATCGGCGGACGGTATCCTTGACAACGAGTGGCGGCATAGTTTTCCATCCGATTTCCGGGCGTAATGTCTAATTGATTCAAAACTCTCTTATCCGGAATCTTTAACGTAATTTGTTCTTTGGTATAGCCACACTTTACCAAATCTTCAATTGGGGTTTTTATCGGAAAACGTCTAGCAAGCGAAGGCTCAGCTTGGGCGGGCTGTGAACTACTTAAGGAAACTAGGCTTATCCAGGAGGTTAAACAAGCTGCTATCAAATGTTTAGGACAAATCATAGGATTCGCGATCGCGTTCTGCATGACTATAAATTCAGTATAGCTTTCCAGGTCACTGATCACGGGTCATTAAACATTAGCACTAGACGTGAGTAGAGACGTTGCATGCAACGTCTCTACAATGGTGCCTTTGTTCTAATCGATGTGTCTACTGCTATATCTTCCTGAGCAAGGATTGGTTTATGGAAAAGACTATATTTCTTGATACCATACAAGAATGTTGAGACGTGGTAGATTTATGCGCCGAATGCGCCGAACTGTTACGCTGATTGCACTGGCGGTATTGACAATGGTATTCGCGATCGCCTGTCAGGGGGGTGGGAGTGCGATTAAGGTGGGATCGAAAGATTTTACGGAGCAATTTATTTTAGGGGAAATGTATGCTTTGGTACTGGAAAACCAAGGTTTTGAGGTTGAACGCAAGCTAAACTTGGGCGGAACCCCTGTAGCGCAAGCGGGTTTGGAAAGTGGTCAAATTGATTTATATCCAGAGTATACGGGAACGGCGTTGTTAACTGTATTAAAGCGTCCGGTTAGTAGTGATTCTCAGCAGGTTTATCAAACGGTAGCGGATAGTTATCAAGAGAACTATAATCTGGTTTGGCTAGACCCTGCACCGATGAATAATACGCAAGCCTTGGTGATGACGCCGGAGGGGGCGAAAGACTATAGGATTAAAACAATTTCCGATCTGGTTGATCAGGCAAATCAATTAACCCTGATTGGTCCACCGGAATTTGAGGTTCGTGAGGATGGATTACCCGGTTTAAAACAAGTTTATGGGGACTTTCAGCTTGAAGAATTTATTCCGGCTGATCCAGGATTAAGATATCAAGCCTTAACCGAAGGTCAAGCGGATGTCGCTGTGGCGTTTGCTACGGATGGTGAGATTAATGCGTTTAATTTAGTGGTATTAGAGGATAACAAAAACTTTTTTCCGCCCTACCAAGTTGCGCCAGTGGTGCGTCAAGAAACATTGGAGAAGCATCCCGGAATTCGAGAGGTGCTGAATCAGTTAGCGCCAAAGTTAACAAATGAAACGATGCGGCGATTGAATTATGAAGTGAGTGGCAAAAAGCGTGAACCGGCTGAGGTGGCTAAAGAGTTTCTGATCCAAGAGGGATTTGTCGGGGCGCACTGACTGTCAACTTAAGCGCTAAAAGCAGGGGGAGCAGGGGGAGCAGGGGAAGCAATGTAGAGACGTGCCATGGCACGTCTGGGAGCAGGGGGAGCAACAAATGAGAGTAATGGTGCGTTACGCTTTGCTAACGCACCCTACAAGTTTGCTTGTTTAAATGGTACAAGTATGAGTTAAAAGGGGCTGACTTTATAGGTTTTCAGTGAAATTTTTGATGGCTTCCGGTAAGAACTGTTTCAATACATCAGTCGGTTGGCGATCCCAAGTATCGACATGTTTGTAAATTAAGCCGCGTTCGTTTAAATAATACGACGAATTGCCCTTAAAAAAGATATGGGTTTCCCAGGGAAGACGCAAACTGCCGCGCACTGTCCAATTGGCTTCAATTTTATCTGGCTTAGTCTGGCTGACATCATGCAGATCTAGGGCGATGTTCGTAAAGAACAACTGAGCGTGAAATCGCAGCGACCAATAAACGATAACCCAATCTGTAGGGGCGGGTTTAGGGATTAACATATCAAAACATAACCGATAACTTTCGTACAAAACCCGCCCTCCCCCAGCCCTGTTGAAAAGGAAATCGCAGCTACACAAACAAAGTCCGCAAGGTAAGGACTAAATTAATTGCGTTATCGTAAACCCAATCTGTAGGGGCGGGTTTAGGGATTAACATATCAAAACATAACCGATAACTTTCGTACAAAACCCGCCCTCCCCCAGCCCTGTTGAAAAGGAAATCGCAGCTACACAAACAAAGTCCGC
>NZ_JAVJUO010000005.1:0-21681 GCF_040220555.1 Coleofasciculus sp. C1-SOL-03 | reverse complement strand
CCTCACCAACATGGCTGTTAAGTTGTCAAGGTTCTGTTGGGTGTTACCCCGTCATTTTCCCTTGCGGCTAATCCTTCAAACCTAGGCTCTCAGAAGAACTCTGGCTGATTTCTAGCCAACGAATCGCACCTGACCAACCATAGCGGGACTAAACCCTTTGTCACCCCTGGCTTTAATCACCTCCACCACCACATCGGTGAATGGATAGATTCTACCCAGCTCCTGCACCACCCGCAAAGCAAGCTGCTGATTAGCTCGGATGCTGGGGGGGATTTTGTGACCTTTGCGGTTGTCAAACCTGTGTTGGCGGTGGTTGCGTTGTTTGAATGGGACATTCCGGTTAATCCGCCGTCCCCGCCGTCCCCGCCTCATCATTGCCCGTTGGCTCATCCGTTTGGTCACAGTCTTAAACGGTAGGTTTAGGTGTGCCAGAAATAAGGTTGCGCCCTTTGACTGGACAGCAATTCCACTGAACAATTTGCCGGGGTCGATTCCAGTCACGATATCTTGGGTTTGCTTACCCGATGGTTCCTCAATCAATTGGACTTGGAATATGCCTAAGTCATTGTGTACTACCTTGGCTTTTCCAGCCTTTAACCACCGTCGAACACGGCTGGCTTTGGCTGGCATTAACGGCTCACCATCTGGTGATAAAACTGGAACACGAATCATGGATATAAACCTCTCGTGTAAAGTTGTCAGTCCCCTCGACCGCCACCAACAAAATGTCCTTTCTTCAAGCGCCTATGACAAGTAGGCTTACAGGGTTCACGGACTGGGGAAGTATCCGGAAGTGTGTATCAGTTGGTGGTTCAATGGCACAATTGGCGCTCTTACGTTGCCCGACTTGTCCCTGGCAATCCCTAACCTCAACGAAGTAGGTTAGGGTTGCTGAACGGATTTAACTATATCGTTTTGCTGACCACTTCTAGTATAGTACACTTGCACTATATCGATCCGCTTTGAATCGTGAATATGCTAGTGAGTCTTACCCATCCACTGATAATCTGGATCAAAATGCGGCTGTGATTTACCCGATTGGGTTAGGTGATCACTTGGCTGTGGTAGTTTCTTGAGATGATGCTGCACTGTGCCATTACGGGACAAGGCTATACTAAGGAAAAGACCTTGAATTGATTCAATCAACTCCAATCAACGATTTTCAGATCAAGTGTATAGTTTAATTCATTTGTATCAATTAAAAATTCACTTTTTAAGGATAGAATACTGTAGAATTAAGCATTAATGTGAAAATAATATTGTAAGTTTTGATTTAAAGATAAATACAAAATTGTTCCCTATACTCCAAAACTCACACCATGACTACTCCAACTCCTTTATCCCGTGGGTACTTTTTCCTTAGAGTCATCTGCCTTCTGCATTCTCCTAAAAGGGGTTCGTTAACCTGGATTTAGTCTAATCTCCCTATTCGCTAGCGATATCCTTTAAGAAGTCGCGGATCTAGTAGTAGTGTGAAAGCAGCCATTAGCCACTTTATTACCACGTTATGAGTAATCGCGAGAAACTACGCCAACTTCTACTCCAACTTGACGACAAGAGCTACAAAGCCTACAAGGATATTAAGGGACGTTATCACTTTTCGGATTTCACCTTAATTGTCGATCGCGTCCAAGGTGATCCCTTTGCCAGTCCCAGTCATGTTCGGGTGCAACTGTCCCAAGCGGTGGCGGATTTTCCCAAAACCCTTTACCAAAGTCGTAGTCGAGAAATCGCTTTACGGGATTACCTGACACGCCAGTTTGATTTAGTGGCGCGAGAATTCAGTTCCCACCGGGGAACCGGGAATAGTGGGCGGATTGCAATTATGTCTGTGGGACAATCAGTAATTGAGCGCACGGCGGCTTTTGTCACTGATGAACTCGTCGAAGTTCGCTTTGTCGTCGGTTTACCTGCACGGGGACGACGTATCTCTGGGCGTCAGGCGGCGGAAATGTTGTGCGAGGATATTCCGGAGATTGTTGACCAAGCGCTGAAGTACGACTCTCTAGATGCGGTAGAGATTAAACAGCACGTTGAAACCATTGAAGATGCAGACTGGCTGCGTCAACAGTTAGCCGAACGGGATTTAGTTGCCTTTATTGCTGATGATGCCATTCTACCCCGACGCAGTGGTGTGGATGATCGTCCATTAGAGGACAATGCGTTACCCTTCCAATCCCCAGAAACCTTGCGGGAAACCTTTAATTGTCCCAATCGGGGTGAGGTAACCGGGATGGGGATTCCAGCAGGAATTACCCTGATTGTCGGCGGTGGTTATCATGGTAAGTCTACCGTCTTGCGATCGCTCGAGGTGGGGGTCTATAATCATATTCCCGAAGATGGGCGAGAATTGGTGGTAACTCAAGCCTCAGCGGTGAAGATTCGGGCAGAAGATGGGCGTAGTATTGCCAGTGTGGATATTTCGCCGTTTATTAACCAATTACCTCAAGGTCGGTCTACTCGTCAATTTTCCACCACCAATGCGAGTGGGAGTACCTCCCAGGCGGCGAATATTATTGAAGCGTTGGAAGCCAATACTCAGTTATTACTCGTGGATGAGGATACGGCGGCGACAAACTTTATGATTCGCGATCATCGGATGCAACAGTTGATTGCCAAAGACAAGGAACCGATTACGCCGTTTATCGATAAGATACGTCAACTCTACACTGATTATGGGGTATCGACCATTGTAGTCATGGGGGGTAGTGGTGATTACTTTGATGTCGCCGATACCGTCATCGCCATGGATAACTTCCAACCCTACGATGTTACCGAAAAAGCCCGTGCGATCGCGAAACAGTATCAGACGGAACGGATTCCCGAAGGCGGAAAAGAGTTTGGCGAGATTGCGCCGCGTATTCCCTTACCCCAAAGCATTGACCCCAGTCGCGGTTCACGAGACGTTAAACTTAAGGTGCGCGATGTGGATGAAGTTGTCTTTGGCAAAGAGGAAATTGATTTAGCTGCCGTTGAACAGATTGTGGAAAAAGGTCAATTACGGGCAATTGCTGAAGCAATTGTTTATGCCAAACGGCACTATATTAATGGACGACATACAGTTGCCGAAGTGCTAAATCGGATGATGGCAGATATTGAATCTCAGGGATTAGATTTGCTGGGAAATTTGCCAGAAGGAGACTTAGTATTATTCCGGCGATTTGAGTTAGCCGCCGCATTAAATCGATTGCGGACGTTGCAGATAAGGGATCATCGTTAGTAGCAAATCCGCTTAATTAGGGTCTGCTGAATAAGTTTTGGGGAGGGGATAGGCAATAGGGAATAGGCTTTCTTGCAATGGTTTCAACCTGAGGGGGTGACAAGGAACTTGAGGGTACTACTGGGTGTAGGGTGTAGGGTGTAGGGTGTAGGGTGTAGGGTGTAGGGTGTAGGGTGTAGGGTGTAGGGTGTAGGGTGTAGGGTGTAGGGTGTAGGGTGTAGGGTGTAGGGTGTAGGGAAAAATTGACGCTTCGACTCCGCGAGGGTGTCAACACCGATGGCGATAGAATCACCGACAATGTACTATTGCTCCCCCTGCTCCCTACCCCCACCACAACACTTATTCAACAGCCCCTAACTAATAACAGGTAACGTTAGCAACGCATGGGGAACAACTAATACATCCAACTCCTTACCCAACTCAGAAGCCACCATTGCTAAAGCCTCATCCATTGTCGCCGCAGGCAACATTTTACACGCCTCCACGACCTCTGGATAATCACTCCCAACAATAATCACCGAATTCTGTTCTAAAACCTTTGCCATGACAAAGGCACGTTGTTGACCCGGTGGATACCCCTGTTTACGTCCCTCCTCCAGAATTTGTTGTACAGAGGGGATATCTCGCATCGCCGCTAGAAAACGCTGTTCTCCTACTCCTTCACCCACACCTTCTGGACACTGGGCGGGAATAATTAAATAACCCCCTAGACGCACAACTGGAGTTGGGGCAAAAAACAGATAACTTGCCGCACGACTGGCTTGATAAAGGTTAGCATCTTTGGGAAACCCAACCCCGCCAATTACCACATCATATTGCTGAGAAATCGAGACTTGATTCAGGGTTTTTGCCTGTTTGACCAGTCGCTTATGAGTTTCTACTGGTTCCCCCGCTAATACCGAAACAATCCGCTTTTGGTCATCAAGAACCACATTAATAATAAATGCCAATCCCGCCCGCATTGCCGCTTCTGTCACCGCTTGCTGAAACGGATTTTCCTCAAGTTTACCCAGGCGACAATTGGGATGATCGATAAACTCAGGACCATGACTATAGGCAATTAAGGGTTCTCCAGCCGCACCTACAGCAACGGTTTTACACCCACCCGAATAGCCAGCATATTGATGAGGTTCGACGATTCCAGTGGCGATGAGTATATCGGCATGATAGGCTGTTTTATTCACCGATAAAGGGATACCATTAACAACACCTAAGTCTACTAACTGATCAGGATTTTGCGGTTCGTGGTCAATCACCCGATACCGATCAACCACCGCTTGTCCTAACTTCGTCACCTTTTCCGCAATAGTGCTAGGGCGATGCATGCCAATCCCGCACAGCAGTGTAATATCTTGGTCACGCACCCCTGCTGTTTCCAATTGTTGTAATATCGGTCGAATCAATACCTGATCGGGACTATCGCGAGTGATATCCGTAAACACAATACAAACGCGATCGCCTGGATGTGCCAATTGGTCTAAGGGTGGGGAATTAATCGGGGTTGAGAGAGTTTTCGCGATCGCACCCTCAACATCTGTCAGGGGTTGGACAGCTTCAGACATCGCTAATGTCCCCCGCATCCCTGGCGGTAACTCAAAGTCTAGAAACGTTTTTCCGTAAGGGACTTGGTACATTTGTCATTTGTCATTTGTCATTCGTCATTCGTCATTCGTCATTCGTCATTTGTCATTAGGATTTGGTACGATTACTCAAATCGGTTCACGCAAAATTGAAAATAGAAGTCAAATCCAGAATAAATTCGGGCAGTACCGATTCCCCAGATAAACAGGGAGAAATTTGGTGAGTGGAGAAATTCAATGTTTCCACCTCTCGATCAGGACGGTAAATTTCGGCTAAAGGCGTTTGGGGATCAAGTAACCAGCCTAACCGTAAACCATTAGCAAGATACTCCTCCATTTTGCGTTGTAGGGGGGGTAGGTTATCGGTTTCAGAACGCAACTCAATCACAAAGTCTGGACACAGGGGTGGAAATCGCCGTCTATTGTCCGGAGATAAGGCTTCCCATCGTTCTCGAATCACCCAAGAAACATCAGGCGATCTTTTAGCACCATTGGGTAATTTAAAAATAGTCGAGGAATCAAAGACATAACCGAGTCGAGTCTGGCGGTTCCAGATTACCAAATCAGCATTTAAATCCGAATTTATAATCCCACTTTCTCCACCCGTTGGTGGCATAATAATCAAGTCTCCTTCAGCCGTTAGTTCCATCCGATGTTCTTCATTTGCCATGCACAACTGATAGAATTGCTCATCGGTTAGAGTTACCGTGGTGGGAACATGCAAGGTTATTGCTTCCATGGCTGATCGGGAAAAAGCGTAGTGTCGTGGCACACCTTAATTGGTGGATTAAAATTGTAGGGGCGCATGGCGTGCGCCCGGTTTAAACGTCAAATCTATTCCACAATTTTAGCTGTGTCAGTCCAGTAGTGGCCTGGCACACCTTATTTGATGAATTAGAATTACGCCCGGAAACTGTAGGGGCGCAAAGACTTGCGCCCGATTCAATGGTCAAATCTATTCCACCATTTTAGCTGTGCCATGCCAGTAGATAGGGATAACCTAAGCAGGGCGGGTTTCGTTACGTTATCGGTTTTTGCCAAACCTTATCGGTAAAACCCGCCCCGACAAATCGGTTTTTCTGATATCTTGCACCGAGAGTAAGCGTTGACACCCGCCAAGAACTCAAGCACACACGTTAGGACAAATGAAGAAAAATTCAAATCGCTTAATCCCTTATCAGGTAAGCTTTTTTCTTCACTATTGCCCATTGCCTATTGCAAGAAAGCCTAGCGCGTAGCGCTATATTCTTATCCAGTCAACTCGATTCTGACTTTCGCTTGGGTTCCTTGGGTTTTAAGCCAAGGCGGTTGGTGAGACGGGTGCAAGATGTGAGTTTTTCTGGTTTTCAGGTTAAGTTGACATCAAACAGGGAAATGTAATGATACCATTCCACCTTGTCTGTTCTGTTAAACCGTGGCTAATTCCGGTTCGGGACGCTTGCTATTGCGAATTCCGGTAATCGCCTTGGCGTAATCATCCTGCTTAAACACACCCGAACCAGAAACGATCGCGTTTGCACCCGCTTCCAAAACTTGCCAGGTGTTCTCGGCTTTAAGTCCACCATCGACTTCAATCCAAGGATCGAGTCCGCGTTCATTGCAGATCTGACGTAACTTGCGAATTTTGGGAAGTACACCCGGAATGAAGCTTTGACCGCCAAAACCAGGGTTGACACTCATAATCAACACCAAGTCGCAGACATCTAGCACATAGTCAATCAACTCTAAGGGGGTGGAGGGATTGAGAACCACACCCGCTTGCTTACCCAATTCTTGAATCTGAGTCAGGGTGCGGTGCAAATGGGGGGAAGCGTTATGTTCCGCATGAACCGAAATAATATCCGCCCCAGCTTCGGCAAAATCCTCGACATACTTTTCTGGTTCCACAATCATCAAGTGGACATCCAGAGGCTTTTGGGTAACCGGGCGCAACGCTTTGACAATTAGAGGACCGATGGTGATATTGGGGACAAACCGACCATCCATCACATCAACGTGAATCCAGTCAGCACCAGCAGCATCCACTGCCTGTACTTGTTCCCCCAGTCGGCTAAAATCGGCGGATAAAATGGAGGGGGCAACGACGATGGGTTTTTGGGATTGCGTTTGGGTCATAACTGGTGATAGTCTCCTAAGTCCTCTATTCTTGTTAAGTTTTATCCTAACAAAGTCTTTAACATTCCTCTAACAAAACCTGAATCGATAAATCTAATCTCCAAGCCACCGTCATCAATGGCATCAATCCCGATAAAAACGACTCTCAGGCTGCTACTCCAAACTTGGCAAGGGAGGGTTTGGCATAAACGTTATCATTAATAGCAATAGTAAGTGGCTCAACCCACCCCCATACCCTCAAAACAATACTTCAAGTTAGGAGAACCTGCCTTGGCTATGCGGTCGCTGATCAAAAAACTGGGATGGATGATTGGAGGTGTAGGACTCTCTACCCTGACCACCCCAATCTTAGCGTCACCGATTTCGATTGGAGAAGCTGGAATTGATGCGTTGCGACTCCATGCTCCCCCCTACAACTTGAGAGGTCATAAAATAGCCATTGGTCAGGTGGAAATCGGTAGACCAGGTTTATTTGGCGTCGATAAAGCTGTATCTTGGAATCCCGCGATCGCACTGGAGCGGGTTTTTTATCGCGATCGTCCGGCGAAAGCGGATACGGATGTGGATACCCATGCAGCCATGGTAGCTGGGGTGATGGTGAGTAAGGATAAAACCTTACCTGGAGTCGCACCAGGAGCCAGACTCTACGCCTCGGCTGTCGGTTCCCCAATCCGCAGTGGACAGCCGGAAGAATGCCTATCCTCCCAACACGTCGCCTTGCAAAATAGTGGTGATGTGCGGGCAATTAACTTTAGTTTTGGCGAATCTCTGCAACGGGATGCCAGAGGATCACAAGCAGCGCTTGATGGCAATGCCCTGTTAACAAAATGTATTGATTGGTCAGCCCGGACTCATAATGTTCTCTATGTGATTGCGGGCAACCAAGGCAAAGGTGGCATTCCCATTCCCACCGATCACTATAACGGGATTACCACTGCCTATACCACCCAACGGCAAGGGCTATTTACCAAGGTAGACTTTGCCAACTTGAGTGATCAACCCGAAGGCATCGGTCGGCGGCTGATTCAACGGGAAATTAACCAGGGAACTCGCCGTGCGATTAATTTAGTCGCGCCAGGAAGTCAAATTTTAGTCTACGATCTGGATGGCAGAATTGCCGAGGTGAGTGGAACCAGTTTCGCCGCGCCGCATATTACTGCCTCAGTCGCCCTAATTCAAGAATTTGGCGATCGCCAACTCCGCGCCAATCAACCCCAATGGACGACGGATTCCAGACGCCATGAAGTGATGAAAGCGGTGTTACTCAACTCTGCTGACAAAATCCAAGACGAGGGGGATGGGTTACATCTGGGGATGAGTCGCACCCTATTGAGCAAAGATAATTACACTTGGGTAGAATCGGATGCCTATCTCAACGCCAAAATTCCCCTCGATATGCAAATGGGAACCGGACACCTGAATGTTTTCCGGGCGTATCAACAATTTAGTCCGGGTCAGTGGAGTTCAACGGGGGCTGTACCGCCTGTGGGTTGGGATTATAGTTCAGTTAAGGCTAAATCGTTCCAGGATTATGTCTTAGAAAAACCTTTAAAGGCAGATAGTTATGTGGCGCTGACACTGGCGTGGGATCGGTTGGTTGAATTAAAAGATGAGAATGGAAATGAGGTGTATGATGTCGGCGAACGTTTTCGCGATCGCGGCTTAAATAATCTCGACCTTTACCTGATACCTCTTGATGAGACCGATTCCCGCAAAAGTGCCTGTGCTTCTGTCAGCCAAGTCGATAGTGTAGAACATATATTCTGTCCCATTCCCACGTCCGGTCGCTATAAAATTCGGGTGCAGTATCGTCAACAGGAGCATGAAGACTCTCAACCTTACGCCTTAGCCTGGTGGACAGTACCCGAAAGATAGAGTTTTACCCAACGCTATTGCTAGTACAAGAAGGCAGAAGTCCGAAGGCAGATGGCAGAAGGCGATCAGGAACATAAGGTAGCTGCTTTTAAGCAGCTTGTTAACTGGTTAGTATTTGAAGCTGCGCTGCACTAGTTAGGCATAGCGCATCTGTAGGGGCGGGTTTAGGGATTAAATTAACAGATACACCTTAAACAAAACAAGGAAACCCGCCCTCTTCTTAACGACTATCAGTACGAACCAAGAATCCATGACCAATGACCAATAACTGAAAAAGACCATCAACTTGACAGATGGTCTTTTGCGTGCTACAGATGTCGTTATCGTTTCTGGAGGAAATCTGCTGCCCGTTCCCAAGCGCACAGCTTAAGATTTCTTCATGTTTTTATCGTAACAGAGAATACGTTTTTTATCAAAATTTACAGTCTTATCCAGAAAGATCTACCGTTTGATAGTGTTTAGCCTGTTGAGGACGCCCCCACAAGATCCGTTCTCGCTTGTAAATCGCCATCCCCGGTTTAGCGCCCTTGGGCTTATAAACATGCTTCGGCTCAGTATACACCACAGGCACCACATCACTCTGACGACCTCGACTATAATGGGCAGCTAAGTCAGCCGCAAACTGGAGATCCGCTTCATCCGCCACCGCGCCTGGATCTAAGCGTAATAAGACATGACTCCCAGCAATCTCTTGGGTATGGAACCACAGATCATAATCCCCAGCCGTGCGAAACGTAAGCTGGTCATTTTGGCGATTGTTACGACCAATTAACAATTCAAACCCACTCGGCGTGCGATAACGATAGGGTTCCGAGGCTTCTGTCCCATCCTGGCGGCGTTGATCTTGAACATCCAAATACCCTTGTCCAATCAACTCCTCGCGGATTTCCTGTAACGCCTGCAAATCTTCCGGCGTGGTGTAGCGATCAATCTGAATTAAGGATGCCTCAACCTGTTCCAAATACTCAACTTCCGCTTGCACCTCTTGCAATAACGGCACAACCGCCAGACGTGCCCGTTTCAGCTTTTGATGGCGTTTATAGAGGGCTTGAGCATTTTGCACGGCATTTTTGTCGGGATCGAGGGAAATTGTCAACGGTTGATTGGTTGCAAAATCTAGAACCGTTATCTGGTTCATTCCCGGTTGCCAATCTTGCAGATGCGCCATCAATAAGTCAGCCTGTTGACGATACTCATCCGCCTGTTCCGATTGCTGTAACCGTTGTTCAAAGCCTGACGCCTTGGAACGCGATCGCCCTAAAAAACTGTTGACTTTCTGTGTCAGTTGATTACGCAGTCGGCTAAACTCTTGTCGATTGAGTTGGTCAGTATAGTAACGATGCAGTAACACCTGGACACTTGGCGCAGGTTTAATCACACCCCAACCCAGCACATTATATCCATCCTCTGTCCAACCCGGTTGTAAACGGTTAACTTCCTTGTCTCCCCTAGCTTCCCAGACGCGCCATGGCGCGTCTCTACATGCTTCCTTGCTCCTAGACGTGCCATGGCACGTTTCTACATTGCTCCCCTGCACCTCGGCTCCCCAATTCTCCAACGCCAATAGCCATTCTTGCCAGCGCTGAAATAGCCGTTGCCAATCCTCTGTCTCTAACGTTTCCGTGGACTCTTCGGGATCTAAATCAGCAGCTTGGATCATCGAACGCACCAAAGCTGGACTTAATCCCCGATAACTTTTGAGTAATTGCCGTTTTAATGCTCCGGGAACTAAGCTAACTCGTTCTTGCCAACGCTCCTGAGACTCACTTAAACTGGGTAAATTCCCCAACAATGCTGGCGGATGGTCGTAAGGCTGACCCGTTTGAATCGGACGGACACTTGATTGCTGGGGACTCACTTGATGGGCGGCGGTGACGATGATATTTTTAGCATCGGTCAGAATAACATTACTATATTTACCCATAATTTCCACATACAGATGCCAGAGAATCGCATCTCCGGGGCGACGGGCAAATTGCAAGTCTAACACCCTCTCCCAAGGGGCAATAAACTGAATCCCCACTAGCGCCAACCCCTTTAACTGATGTCGCAGTTGGTCACTAAATGTAAACGTATCTGGTAGGCGAGGCGGCGGATCAGTTAAGCAAATTCGGGCGGCTTGGGGATGCCAAGCCAGCGTCAGCCATCCTCTACCCTGAAGCGTGCGTAAGCATAGAGCAATCGTATAGCGATCGCGCTGATAAACTTGTTCGAGTCGTCCTGGTATCCAGCCCGCTTGTAACTCAGCACAAGCGGCTGTCAAGGTCGTAACGTCAACCTGTTGCATGTCTTAGTGATGTAGTGTAACGGTGTTTGGTGCGTTGCAAGCCTCCGTTGTCCTCTGACTATCTACTCAAGAGCAGATGACAAGTAAGCCGAATTTATGGCAAGCAAATCTCATCTTTTTTTAGCCTAAACCTGAAAATCCAGGTTTTCGGTGTGATTTAACCTTGTAAGCCTAAATTTTTGTAGATAACATTGAAATCAAATCCCTCGTAATCGCTCCTCAGGCGGCTTTTGCCGTTAGTTTTTCATGGACATTCAACTGATCAATATCGGTTTTGGTAACATTGTTTCGGCAAACCGTGTCGTGGCAATCGTTTCTCCAGAGTCTGCCCCGATTAAGCGTATCATTACAGATGCTCGCGATCGCGGACAACTGGTTGATGCGACGTATGGGCGACGCACGAGAGCCGTCATTATTACCGATTCTAGCCATGTCATTTTATCAGCGATTCAGCCAGAAACCGTTGCCCATCGCTTTGTCATTGGCAAAGATGGGGTAACCAGTCCTAATTAATTCGACAAGGAACCATGAGCAAAGCAGGCAAACTTATTGTAGTGACCGGTCCAAGTGGCGTAGGCAAAGGAACTCTGGTTCGTTTACTCTTAAAGCGGCATCCGCAACTGTATCTATCAATTTCAACGACCACCCGTCAACCCCGTCCTGGTGAAGTAGAGGGACAACATTATTATTTCGTCAGTCAGGATATGTTTAAGCAGATGGTCAGCGCCAATGAGTTATTGGAATGGGCAGAGTATGCGGGTAACTATTATGGTACACCCCGCAAACCCGTAGAACAGCACATTAAACGGGGTGAGTCAGTCCTGTTAGAAATTGAACTAGAGGGAGCAAGGCAAATTCAACAAACCTTTGCCAACGCCTTGCGTATTTTTATTCTACCCCCCAATATGGCGGAACTCGAACAGCGCATTCGTCGGCGGGGTCAGGATAATCAGGAGGCGATCGCGCGACGCTTAGAACGAGCGAAAGCCGAAATCGAGGCGGCGGATGAATTCGATCTGCAAATTTTCAATGACAACTTGGAAGATGCTCTTGTCAGTCTGGAAGCGGCTATCTTTACTAAACAGATGTAAAACTCCGGCTTGCTGGGAAGGACGAATCACCCGCGTTTTAACCGGGTGAGTGTCCCCAATTAAACTTAAATTAACATAATAGTTCAGAAAATAGAAAATGTGGTAACGTCCAAGTTAGCACTTTACCAATGTATTTTTAGGAGACTATGAAAATGAATTATAGTTTGCCTCATACAGAAATTGCTGACAACAACGAAAAAGAAGTAAGCCGTTTATCAAATGTTAACTTGAATGAATCTTCCCAAAAAACAATTCAAGACATGTCAAGAAATATGAAATATTACAATATATGCCTTGCTGTATTTGGAAGTTTTTGGTTAATAATTATGATCCTTGCTGTAATTGAGGAAAATTATAACTTAGCGGAAACACTATTCAATATAGTTGTTATCTTAATCCAAGCGGTTATATTTTTATTAATTTTTAAGTCCACTCGGCGTACTGCATCTTCTTTCAAAATAATTGTTCAAGACGGAAACTTTAGCCAACTTATGCCTGCGCTTGAGCAAATGAAAAAACTTTACAAGCTTCAGCGTCGAATTGTGGTACTTATTCTGATTCTTATTCCAGTAAAAGCTACAGTAGATATAGTATCACATTTTTTTGATAAAGGCTAAAGAATAACCATAGACTTTGCAGTAGCTATCAGGAAACAACGTTTAGTTAAGAGAGGACTAATACAATGACTTCATACGAATACGAATATGAATTTAAAAAAGGCGAAGAAAAAATAATTAATGACCTGTCTAAGGCAATGCGTTTTGTTGCTTTATTCCTAAATGTTTTAGGTTGGTTGCTCGTATTCGGAGGCTTATTACAAAAAAGGCTAGACAAAGACTATTTTTATACATTTGAGTTTATTATTACTGGAATAGCCATTCTCTTGGTTGCCCTCTGGACTAATAATGCGGCGAAATGCTTCAAAAAAATTCCCAAGGCTCAAGGTAGTGACATAAAAAACCTCATGGATGCTTTTAATGAAATCAGGAACCTTTACCGATTTAAATTCTGGCTTTGGTTTATTATGCCCATAATTTATATCGTATTAATATTTATTTACATTTAAACGCCATAATTAAACACTGACTAAACAACTTCTTATGCTCCTAAAAAATAATCCACATGGGAAGTGATCGCTCCCAGCCTAAATAAACTCTTTTTTCAATCTCCCAAAGTTTAATCGTTTCGTCCATACTGCCACTGGCTAAAAAATAACCATCAGGGCTAAACGCGAGGGAATAAACGGCGTATGGATGACTTTTTAATCGGCGAACTCGTTTGCCGTTCCAATGGTTCCATAACTCTATAGTTCCATCGTTGCTGCTAGTCGCTAAAACGTTGCCGTCACTGCTAACAGCGAGAGCCACTGTTCCATTTCGACTGTTGAAGGATTGGATAGGTTTAGCTTGATTAAGCTTATCCATATCCCATAATTTGATAGTCCCATCCCCACTGACACTTGCTAACTTTTCCGTATCTGTGTATTCGCTGATTGTACTGGTATAAAATTCGATGGCTACAACCCCAACTCCAGAATCACTGCTATGCTGTAGGGTAGTCTTTAATGATAATTGATCATCACTTACCTTCCATAGCTTGACCGTTCCATCTGCACTGCCACTCGCTAAAGTTTTACCATCCTGACTAAATGCAACAGAAAAAACAGCATCATAATCTTTATTCTTATTCGGGTCATTAATGGTATTGTCATGAGTAGACCAGGTTTTTCGCTTGTTAATGTTCCATAACTTGATTCTCCCGTCTTCATTACCAATAGCTAATAACGTGTCATCATTCTGGTTATGGGAATTCGGTCTAAATGCCAAAGAATAAGCCGCATTGGTTTCTGAATTCTTTAAGTTTTTACAAAGTTTCCATTTAGCAGAATTTGCTGCAATTTTACTGTCGCAAAAATTTTCTGCATTAGGAGACTGTACATTTTCTGATTCCGAGAGTTGCCAGAGTTGAATCAGTCCGCTAAAAGTACTAGCTGCTAATGTTTTTCCATCAGGGCTAAAGGCAATAGACGAAATGATCGGAGATTCTTGGTCATTAACAACGGTCACTTCTTGGTTGGGACTGGGATTTTTTTCTGCGTTAACTAAATCATTATCATTGCCTACATTCCAGAACTTAATTTTACCTTGATCTCCACCGCTAGCTAAAGTATGGGAATCAGGTGCAAAGGCAACAGCGTTTACTTCATCATTTTCTTCATGAGAGTAAAATTTTTCACTTTCTGCCAGATAACGGAGCGATTTTAGAGCAATTGGGTCATAATTATTTGCATTGTTCTTAGGCAGAATAACTTTAAAGACATCCTTGCCGCCATTATACTCATACCACCCTCCAAATCCTAGCACTACTATAAAAACAATCACTAGGATAGGGTCTGGCAACTGTTTTATCGTCCTCCAAGTTTCAACCAATGGCTTTACGCTATATTTGATTTTTTGCTGAATATTTCTGCTTGCCTGCATGGACTATAATCCTTCCCGACGTTTAATTATGCCTCTAAATTATCTTTAGGTAGCCAGCTTATTAATAACTCCGATATCTGAGTTTAATTGGCTCATTCGTAAAATAAATCAATATCAATTAACTGGGCAATACTTTTCATCAGGTTGGCTTCACTCCTATTCTCAATATTGCCTCGATAGTAAATTTTTACGCAGTAAGAATTAAACCAGGCTTGTTCGCTTGCTTGTTCTCGATTTATCAACGCCTCGGCTAATTCTAAATAGCACCGAACATTTCTACTGTCTGGAGTTGTTGGTAGCTGAGTATCTAAATCTTTTGCCTTATTAAAATAATTTTTAGCTCGTTCTAATTCAGATTGATCCCAAGAGTTTTGATTAAAGTCAACTTTCGCCCACGCCAGGATACCTTGATTGATATGAAGTTCTTTGGTTAGTCTATCTGTCTGAACAGATTGCTGAGCATCTTGGTTTTTATTGGAATTGCTTTCTTTACTTCCCGTTCCTCCTTTAGCTATCATCCGTTTAACTTGAACGAAGTAATTCTCAGCCTGACGAATTGTCTCATCCTCTATTTTCTCTGTCCAAGCCACCTTTTCCGATTCCTGGAAAACCATTGCCCTGCCTAAATTGAGTATGACTTCAGGGTTATTCGTTGCCAAAACACTATTGTATTCCTCAATAGCTTTTTCAAAATCTTGTTGGTCTTCATAAACCTTTCCCAACTGCAAGCTAACCTTGGCTTTAGCCTCAGCATCCTCAAACAGTTTCTTGGCTTGCCTAAATTGCCCCTCTGCTTGAAATAATTGACCTTCATCGAGATAATTTTGCCCTCGCTCCAAGTACCAATTCCCGATCTGTGGCAATGACTGATTAATCCCGTAAACCATTCCTAAAGCCGCAACCGAAAGACCAAAGGTTGCTCGTGCATGCCAACTCTGGGGAATAAAGGTAAGGTCGTCAATTACATTTTCTATCAATTTCCGTCCTTTCTGGGTTACCGTAGCACCCCCCAAACTCACTAAGCCTGCACCCTGTACTAAGACGAGGGAATTTTGCAGAATATCCGATTGCACCGCGTCTTCTTCTTGGACAAAGGTTTGAAACGTCTGGGTTGTATTCGCGGCAATGCCAGCCCCAACTACAATACAAGCCAGTGCGCCCAGAATCCACAACCGATCTTTAAGCCGCATTGGTTCATTTTCTTCGCCAAATATGCTAAGTTTAAAATCCCACCACCAATGGGATTCCTCTTGTTTTAGCATCTTTTTCCAAACCCGTAATCGCTTTCCTGTAGTGCGAACCCATGGCTTTTGTTTCACATCTTTCAAATCTTCATCCAAATTAATCAGAATTTTAGCGATTCGCTCGGGTATCGATGACTGCTCTTGCATAGCTGTTTCAACGGCATCACGAGCTTTGAGTAACTGTAAAACTTTTTTCTCTTGGTCTTCCTCCGATGCATCGGCAGCAAATTTCAAATTTTGCACGTCTTGGAGGACTTCCTTGTAGTCATTTACATATTCAATAAAATCAGGCTCTTCTGTTCCGAGTTGCCACCACCAACTGTCTAGTGGAGATTGAAAACGATCATTCCATGGGTCAAGTTTCTCATTGTTGTTGATCACTTTGTTGATCGCGAAGGCTTGATCCCACAAGCGATCATCTAAGTCCATAATTTTGGCAATGTCTTCCTGTGGCAGTTTCTTTTCTCCGCTGCAAAGTTGTGCCACTTTATCCCGCGCCTGAAGCACCGCTAATATTTTCTCCGTCGATGTTTCTCGGACATCTCCTAGCTCTGAGAGGGCTTGTTTGTACTCCTCAACGGCTTGGTTGAGTAAGGTATCTAGATCAGTGATCATCTGCCACCACCAGGGGTTAGATGAGAGGTTGAGATTCTCTTTCCATTCGAGTAACTGATCAATGTATTTCGCTAATTCAGGATTAGTCGCGATCGCCTCACGCTGATCCTGTAAACGGCTATCTAACTTAATCACTCTGGCGATACTTGCTCCAGATGGGTTTTTATCATTCTCCCGTCTTGTCTCAACCACATCACGAGCAACGATCACCTCAACAATCTGCTCAAAAGATGGATTCTTCGTTGATTCGAGCTCGTCCAGCGCCTTCTCGTAGCGTTCAATAGACTTGTCTAATTGGCTGGCTGGTGTGGCTTGAGGGGCGACTATGGCATCAGCGTCAATCATCATTCGGCATCTCACTTAGCTAGGATTACTGGTTCCGGAGTCGAAATGTGCTTAAACTACAGGGGACATAATCGGAATCCAGAACTAGCGACTTTTATTTTTCCGAAGACTATCGCATAAATCTAGTGTACAGGAAAACCCCATCATAGGCATTTTAATGCCAACGATCGGAGATCGATAGACTTTTATCAATGATCCATGGCTTCAGCCGCCACAGAGGATTTCAGGGAAAGGTAAGCTCACCTCTGTAGTCAACCCTGAGTAGATTACCAGCTAACCTACCTGATTGGTGACTTCAAAGGACTATTCATGCCAGTATAGAAGAACCGATATCAGGGGCATCACGATAATCTCTCATCGTTTAAAAGCGCACGTAAGCATGCAAAGTCAATTAAATACCCCTGTACTAGAACAATTGATTGATTCACTTCAATCCAGTTATTCAGTGGAAGAGGCATGTACAACGATTGAACCCTTAGTCCAACACCTTTTTCCCGATGAAATTGGGGCAATTTTTGTCATGAACTCCTCAAAAAACTTACTGGAGGCGATCGCAACCTGGGGTTCTGTCCCGTTGACGAGCGATTCGGTCTTTTCGCCCCACGAATGCCTAGCATTACGACGCGGACAGTCTCATTTGGTTGATGACACCCATTATTGTTTAAACTGCCAGCATATTCGCGCTAATTCTCCCGCCGTGGAAACCTTTTGTGTTCCCATGATTGCCCATGGAGACACGGTGGGGTTGTTGTCCGTCAGTTCCCTGCAACGGGGGCGAATTGCCCAAACTCGACAGTTAGCCGAGAAAGTGGCGAAGCATATTGGCTTGGCATTAGCCAACTTAAAACTGCGAGAAACGCTGAAAACCCAGACGTTTCGAGATCCGCTGACGAAACTGTATAACCGACGTTACCTGGAAGAATGTTTTGAGCGCGAAATCCGCAAGTCTCAACGTCAACCTAAGCCCATCGGGGTAATTTTATTGGAAATCGATGAGATGGAACAGTTAAACCACCGATTTGGCAAATCTGTGGCTGATTTTCTGTTGCGCGAGATTGGGTTTTTATTACCCAGCCAAATTCGGGCGTCGGATATTGCTTGTCGTTATGGCGGTCAACAATTTCTCCTATTATTGCCAGAAGCCGGGTTAGCTGTCACCCAACGACGCGCCGAACAACTGCGACAGAGGATTGAACAACTCAGTTTAGACTATCGGGGTCAATCCCTAGGTTCTCTGGCAATTTCTGCGGGGGTAGCCAGTTTTGCCGAACATGGTAAGACGGCGAAGGAAGTGCTACAAGCGGCTCAGATCGCCCTGAATTTGGCAATTGCTGGAGGACGCGATCGCATTGTCATAGCGTCTTAGTGTCGGGTGTCAGGTGTCGGGTGTTGGGTGTCGGGTGTTGGGTGTCGGGTGTGGGGAAAATCATGTTTCCGATTTGCCATGGCACGTCTGGAACATTGCTCCCAGACGTAGCATGCTACGTCTCTACATGGCTCCCCTGCTTCGGAGATGACGCGATTCCCTACGGGATAGCTTCGCTTACCGCACCATGTTCAACGTCGCTACTCCTATTGTTACCAGCACCATACCCACCAGTTGCGGAACCGTCAATGGACTCTGAATCAGAATCCCAGCCAAGAGTGCGGTTAACACAGGTAACGTAGCCCCTAAAACCGAAGCACTAGCTGCACCACTTCTGGCAATTCCTATGGTGTTGCAGACATAACTAATCAAAGTCACACCGCCTAAAACCAGACCACTAATTACTAGATTTGAACTCAAACTCGGCGCAAATACTACACCCCACGATGCTGGGAAGGATATCATTACACCCAAGGCGGAAAATATCAGGACAATGGCTAAGTTTAGCAATAGAATTGGCATCGGATGAAGCTGTTTTGCCAAATTTTGCATTAACATCAAATGCAGCGCAAAGGCGATCGCCGCCCCTGACGCCAGGGTAATGCCGAATTGTGACAGTTCCCCGCTACCACTGGGTAGAGTCGTCAGCACGAACCCAGCAATTACCGTAGCGAAGGGAATGAAATAACTCCATCGATTAAAGCGATCGCTCAATAGCAACAGCACGATGGGATAGATAAAGAAAATAATTACAGCAACACCGGGCGCAATGATTCCTAATGCCCAATACAGCAATACCTTAGATAAGAACAGTAAAAACCCGCTACATAAGAGAGTACCGAATAAACCCCAATTGCGCGATACATTCCTCCGGAACAGGCTCCGCCAACGCAGCACCTGCTGAATATCTCGCCACACCCCCGGATAAAACCCCCGACTCAAAATTGCCATCAAGGGTACAACCACCAACATCCGTGACCATAGTACCAGTAAGGTATTCCCTAGCGTTGGCTGCCAAAAGCCGCCCACCGATGCTGGGACTCCCGCGAGCGCTGTGGCGTTAAAAATAATATTGACAAAAACGCTTTCAAATGCTAATGCTAGCAATGATAACAACACCAGCACTAACCCGACTAGCTGTTTCCCCGTGGATGGTTTTGGCGGGCGCGGTTGAAGCTGGGTCGGCGGCACCACAGGTAAGGGTGATTCAGCCGCCGATCTGACGATTTCGCCCTGATTAGAACGAGGAGAAGACCCATTGTCATCCGGAGGGGGTAACGGTAGATGAGTCGGGGCGGCGGGAGGAATTTGAGAACGGGGTTCAGAGGTAGAAGATGGGGGCGGAATTTCCGCTTTGAGTCGATTCACCAGTGTCTCTAGAATCACCTCCCCTTGTTCCTGTAAACTATACATCTGGCTCAATTGTTGGGAAATTGAGCTTTGATAGCTATTCAGATCCTGTTGCAGGGTTCTAAACGTAGTTCTCAGCGTGTCATCTAGGGAGGCGACTAATTCCTGGATAGTTTGCTGATGATGTCCCACCGTCTGATCAACGGAGAGTGGTTCTGAAGACTCGGTGAGTTGTTGGAGTCGCTGGCTGAGTAAATCGTGCAGTTGATTGGCTAAGATTGAGGCAATTTCAGACGCCGATTCGGGCTGTGGATTTAATGGCTGCTGTCGTTGAGCGTGCAGCGTTTTAATCTCCTGTGTCAACTCGGCTTTTTCTTGTTGTAGTTGTTCAATCTCCTGAGTAAACTGAGTCATGAGACGATGACGCAACGTCTCCATTTCCTCAATACTCTCAGTCATGGATTGCAAGAGATCGGCGGCGGCTTGTTGTTCCCGATTCTCGGCGTTTTCCGGTTGATTGTCTAGTTGCCCCATTTCCAATACCACTCGGTTAGTGTACTTAACATCAGGAGATTCCCCCAAACCCCCCTTCAAAAGGGGGGCTTACTGTTCCTCACAAGGGTAGGTTTTTTAAATGGGGGTTTAGGTAAGACTTAGAAGACAGGTAGACCAGTAGACAAGGAAGAGTGAGAACGAAAAATAGGGCATTTCGGCTTTTAGAAGTTAGTTTGACCGAACCTAATTCTGTACGGTTTTTCCCCCTTGTCTTCTTTCCTTTCTTGTCATCCTTGTCTTGTCCCCACCCTTGCAGTCATAAGTTCACTGCTTTGAGTCAGTCAGATGATGAATTTTAACTACGCCCCCGTAGAGCGTCAAGTCTTTTTCTGCCTCTCAATGTACCGCTAAATGGTCTTATACCCAACATGCTTTGGGAATTTACGCCAGATCTAATTTTTTCACAAGTGCCGTGAGATTGCATCGGGCATAGCCAACAACTTGAGGAGAGTGATCCTGTAGCCGGAAGAGAATTTGTAGCAGGGTTTGAGACAGGGAATTGCTATACACACGAAACAATTGTTCCTGGAGTTGACAAAGAATGCGATCGCCGGCAATATCATCAGTACCGGGGCGCATTAGCCAATGGGTTCTCAAGACGTGCAGATGGCTGATGTCATCGCTTTGGATAACCTGATTAATTTCCCTGACGGCTTGTTCTATTAATCGATCCGTTACCACTTTCATCACCATGGGTTGTAGGGTAAAGGAGGGTGTATCAGCACTGAATCGTTTTTCGATAAGTGATCGCGTCTCCAAAGCGGCAATCCCGGTTAAAATGACACTCGGATCAGAAGCATAGAGCAAATGGCTTTGTAATCGGCATAATGCGATCGGTTCTTGCCAAATGGCTAACCAGTAGGCAATTGAGCGTTCAGATTCAGATAATCTATTGAATTGCTGGTTGAGTAATGCTTCCAGGCGATCGCCTACAATGATACTACTCTGGCGGCGAAATGCGCTGACATTCCCAGCAAAAATTGACTGAATCAACGGTATTATGGTTTTCAATGCCAATGGATTACCCCGGTACTGTTGACACAAAGCGGATAATCCCGGTTCTTTCCCGGTGAATCCTCCGGCTTGCAGTAATGCCATTGCATCAGCCTGTTCTAAGCCTTGCAACCTTAAACAGCGAACCCCTTTCGAGTTAGCCGCGATCGCATTAAATCCGGGGAGTTGTTCGCGACTGGTGATCAGAATACAACTCTGATGGCGTTTGCGGCTTAAGGTTTGCCACAATTTACTGTAGTCCTCAATATTGTCTTTCTGGTGCAACACCGCATCAAATCCATCAAGTACCAGTAGACAGCGACGCTGTTGGAGATGATGCTTCAGTTGTCTTATTCCTGAGTGACTATCTTGAATAACCGTTGGTTCAAAGGTATTCAGGATACTGTCGAGTAGGGTTAGCAGGGAGGGTTGATAACAGACAGCCAGTATGATACTATATGGTCATATTGGCTTAAATTTACTCAGATTGGCGATATTCCTTTGAGAGAAGCCGTTAAGCGACTTGGATTACATAAAAACACGAAGCAGGAAGTAGGCAGATAAT
>NZ_JAVJUO010000004.1:0-77261 GCF_040220555.1 Coleofasciculus sp. C1-SOL-03 | reverse complement strand
TATGCCAGTTATGCCAGTTATGCCAGTTATGCCAGTTATGCCAGTTATGCCAGTTATGCCAGTTATGCCAGTTATGCCAGTTATGCCAGTTATGCCAGTTATGCCAGTTATGCCAGTTATGCCAGTTATGCCAGTTGTGTCAGAATACAGGATTGACCCGGAATTTTTGGCAATGGACGTGAACAAATCACAAGCTGGGACAGACAAAGGCAGCCGGATGATCAGTACTGTTGTATCACCTGCGGTACAATTATGGCTGCGATCGCAGGTGGAGGCTGTGGAAACACTACAGTTTAAGCTAATGGGTCGCGATCGCCAAATTCTGCGGGGACACATTCCTACGGTGTCTATTGCGGCGGATGGGGCTATCTATCAAGGACTGCATTTGTCGCAAATCCAGCTAGAGGGTGTCAATATTCGCTTCAATCTCACTCAGGTGTTTAAAGGTAAGCCCCTACGTCTCCTAGACCCTGTTCCGGTTACGGGTCAACTTATACTGCGAGAACGTGACCTGCAAGCATCTCTGGGCGCTCCCTTATTATCAAATGCTTTAACGGAATTACTGAATACCTTTATTAATTCTTATAATCAACCGGATCAGTATCCCTCTCTCAACGAGTCCAACATAAACTGGCAGCAGATTACGATTGATGGGCAGCAACTTACTCTCCAGGGAACAGTGATATCATGTCCCGTTGAATCCTCACACTACGGTGACAACAAGGCAGAGAGCAGAAGGCAGAGGGTAGAAGGAAAGGAGGACGGTGACAAGGTGAAAGGAAATCATCACGGTTTAGGCGGGCTTTATTATAGGACACACCATCCGATCAGGGAAACCCCGATTAGGATTGATGCAGGTATTCAACTGGCAACACCTCAACAACTACGACTCCATCCCCTCCAGATTCAAATTAACACTCAACAGTCTCCGATAACGTTAGATCACTTTATGATTGATTTAGGATCAGAGGTTGATCTCGAAGAACTGACTCTAACTCCAGGACAGTTGATATGTCGCGGCTGTATCAGAGTTATACCCTGATGGGTGCTGGGGAAGCTGGGGAAGCTGGGGGAGCAGAGGGAGCTGGGGAAGCTGGGGAAGCTGGGGGAGATAGGGGAGATAGGGGAGATAGGGGAGGTTAACTCAAAACTCTACCTTACCTATTGCCCATTCCCTGTTACCTGTTCCCTGTTCCCTCGCCTCACCACAACACTTATTCAGCACCCCCTAATGAGATTTCATCCTTGAGAGTGTTGGGATTAACCGAAAATTGTTTTACTCTCAGAAAGGCTGTGGGACTGTTAAACTTGACGGGAATTGCCGTACAGGTAAACCGATCCCAAATGTCAGGATTTAGTCACCCGTACAGCAGTTGGGTAATGGTTGGGAGATGAAGTTACTGTGAAAGTTGATACGAAACCGTCCATTCAATTGGTCGAAGATGCCACCCAAGAACTAGTAGATTGGGCAGCTACCATTGAGCATTCAGACGCCACCTATTTTGAAAAAGCTCAAGCCATAGCCGGACGCTTGGGGGCGCATTACCGTGCTGATGGGTTAACCGAAATTGGCTTCTGGACACCTCGGTTGTTGGCGCAGGTGATGCGGAAGATGGAAATCTATCTGGAAGTCTTAACCCCCCTTGAGCCGATTGATTGTCGGGCGGTTGAGCAAACCGTCTCCTTTCGTCGCGATCGCTTATTCTTAAAACAAGAAGGGGAATACCATTGGGGTGTCATCGCTGGGATGCGCCCAGGAAACCGGGAGCAGATGGGAGCATTCTACTGGCTGCGCTTTGTCGATCAGCAAGGGAACCTACAAGCGATTCGGGATACGATTCCCTATTCCATGCCTTATGGGGTGTTTGGACCAGCTGAACTGTATGATATAGCCAGTTTACAGCAACACCGAGCCGATCTGGACTACTTCAAAACCACCAGTGTCCGTTCTGATCCCCTCACCCTTCCGCGTGTGCCAGCCCCTCGGAACATTTTGCAACTTCATCTGGGTACAGCCTCTAAAGAGGGAACGGTTGAGGGGTTAACCCGTGTTTATCGCCAAATTGCCAGTAAATTAGCCGGAAATCTCCCCTTAACTCCAGCCGAAGAAAACTATGTGGGGTACGACGCGATTCAGCTATTACCCATAGAACCTACGATTGAGTACCGAGACGAATACAGTCCAGAAAGTGAATTTTTTGTCTGTATTGCCGAAGATGAAGATGATCTGCAAATTAAGCTGAAAAAACCCAATACCCAGGATTGGGGTTATGATGTGCCAATTTTAGGCTCAAGCGCCACGAACGCAGCGGTTTTGAGTAGCTTGCGTCCTGATGAATTGGTGGACTTTATCGCCACCCTGCATAATTTTCCCACTGGTCCAATTCAAATTATCTATGACCTGGTGTATGGTCATGCGGATAACCAATCCGAGTTACTCCTGCATCGCCAGTTCCTCAAAGGTCCGAATATGTACGGTCAAGACTTGAACCACCAGTTACCGACAGTACGGGCGATCTTTTTGGAAATGCAGCGGCGTAAAATTAATACGGGCGCTGATGGGGTGCGGATTGATGGGGGTCAAGATTTCCGCTTCTTTAATCCTCTGTCTGGATTGGTGGAATATGATGACGCCTATCTGCTGGCGATGAGTGATGTAGTCCAGGATATTGAAGGGCATCAACGACTCTTATTCACCATTTTTGAAGATGGTCGTCCCTGGCCCGCAGAAGGGTGGGAAGAGATCTCGACGTATCGTGAATTAATTAACCTGAAACCGGAATCGTTCCAATGGGGACCCTTGATTTTTGCCCATAACACCCCAGCCTTAGAAAAATTTTGGGATCGCAAATGGCGGCGGGTGTGTGAGGTGATCTTTGAAGGGGATCATTGGATCACGGGTTGTGGTAATCATGATACCGTGCGTCGAGGCAATCAAATCCCGCTAGATGCCCAGATTAATTGGAATTTAGGCAGCACGCTGCCAGAAGTATTAAATAATGCTTACGATAACCCGGCGGTGACGCTGTGGGTGTATGGGTTCAGTCCGGGATTGCCCATGGACTTTATCAATGCGACAATGCACGCCCCGTGGATGTTTTTCCGCAATACCGATGAACGCTATGGTGTCAAGGTGGTGTCGGAGGAAATTGGGTTCTTGGATTGGCAAGTGACGCCAGAACTCTATGACGCGCCGGAAAGTTTCAGTCGGTTGAAGTCCTTGGGATTTAGTCAGCTAGAGGAATTGCGGGAGTTTGGCAGGGCGCTGCAAGTTGCTATGACTGAAAAGGACTACAATCTCGCCGAAGTGGTGCAAGCTTGCCAGTTCTGTTTGGGAGACAATACGGATCAGTGTGATATTGAACAGCTAAAAAAGTTGAATAAGCCAGAAATGGTGAGTTTCTTGAAAGCGTTGACGATTGAAAAGCTCAAGTCATTCGCGTTGATGTTCATGGAAGACTGTTACGAACTGTGTAATGTCTCTCACTATGAGGACAAGCTTGATGCCGCAAGAACAGAGTATAACCTTAGCTTGCGGCGTTTCCGCCATGCTCATCCCTGGTTAGGTCACAATTTAGCTGGAATTGATCGATTCAATAAAATCAGTGATGAGGAACAGACGGTATATTACGGGGTTCGCAGTAATCCTGATGATCATGATCAACAAATCGCCATGGTCGCGCACATGGGTGGAACACCAATAACTGTTACCGTGGGAGACTGGCTGCAATTGGACATGAACGAATGGCAAGTCGCGATCGCGTCTCCGGGTCTGGATAGTGGTGATCACTTGGCAGATTTACGCTGCTTTGAGTTAGCCGATTCTCAAGCGGTGCTGTTAAAGCGAGTGGCTAAACCTGAATAGTCTCGGTTTGGAGACATCTCCATCGTAGGGGTGAGGGGGAGATGAGGGAAACAGTAGTGTTTTTCGTCTCCCTATAAGTACAAGGTTTTGATACCTAGACACTCAAAATCTATTGAGCGGTTGACTTGAATAAAGATAGACCGCTCTTTTTTACCACAAAACAAACCCATTTCTTGTTAATTTTTGGAAAAAGTCAAAAATTTATTTTCTATTGCTTTTACGGAGAGCGATACGTTCCTTCTTACTCTGGCTTCCCCAGTAAGTGATTATCATTCTCATCAAATATAGCATTACGGGCATACGTTAGGACATTATATTATGTCCGGTTGAATACTCACATTTAGGTGGAGACAAGGCAGAGGGCAGAAGGCAGAAGGCAGAAGGCAGAAGGCTCCAAGGGAAGGAGGAAGGTTGCAAGGAAGAAGGATATTACGGTTATTTCGGCGGACATGATATTACTTGCCTATTGCCTATTGCCTAATTTTATTGTCCTCACCTCAATGCGTAGTGCTATAACCAATGACCAATGACCGATAACTAAGCTATGGTATCGGATAATGCGTTAAACGCGAAGGAACTGGGAAAATGAAGGTAGAGTTACAGACATTTTTTAAAGCAACGAACCCGAGCCGAACGCTGGTTGTGGACAATCCGGAAGACCAAAAATTTTATATCGACTTTTCCCCGGTACGCGGGGGTAAGATTATTGAGGAACTTAAGGATAATATTACCTTTTTCTCCCCCGATGAACCCACCTGCGCCTTATTTACCGGACATATTGGTTGTGGCAAATCCACGGAGTTATTGCGACTGAAGGCTGAATTAGAAGCAGATGGCTTTCATGTGGTCTATTTTGAGTCCAGTGAAGACTTGGAAATGGCAGATGTGGATATTGGGGATGTGCTACTGGCGATCGCACGGCGGATTTCTCAAAGCTTGCAAACTGTCCAACTCGGCAAATTGGCGGGATTACAGACGCTGGTACAGGGGGCTGCAAGGGTGTTAAACGCCGAGGTGCAGGGGGTGAGAATTAAAGTGCCGAACCTGGGAGATGTGGGCGTTGTCTCTCAAAATGATACCGTTTCTCTGGCGTTTGGGATTGGTGAAATCACCGCGAAGACGAAAAGTGATGCAACGATGCGACAGCGGCTGAATCAGTACCTCGGACCCCAGAAAACCCAACTCTTGCAAGTGATTAATCAGGAACTAATCGAACCTGCGATCGCGAAACTGAAACAACAGGGTAAAAAGGGTTTAGTCGTAATTGTCGATAATCTAGATCGGATCGATAATAGCCCAAAACCGTGGGGGCGTCCACAGCAGGACTATTTATTTGTGGATCAGGCTGAATGTTTAACCAAGCTGCATTGTCATCTGGTTTATACCATGCCCTTGGCGCTTAAATTCTCCGATGATTATGGTGTATTAACGCAACGGTTTCCCGAACGACCCAAAATCTTGCCCATGGTTCCGGTACAGTTAAAAGATGGCAGTGATTGTCAAGCCGGAATCCGTTTACTGCGACAGATGGTTCTCGCACGGGCATTTCCAGATTTAACTGAACAGGAACGCCTGGAAAATTGTACGGAAATTTTCGATAATTTGGAAAGCTTAGACTATCTCTGCTACCGGAGTGGGGGTCATGTGCGTGATTTATTAAAATTACTCAATGATTGGATTAAAAAGGAACGGACGTTTCCCTTGTCACGCCCGACACTGGAGAAGTTAGTTCGACAATATCGCAATGAAATGACATTGAGAATATCGGATAATCAGTGGGAGTTATTGCGACAAGTACAGCAACGGAAATGGGTGAGTGATGATCAGGGTTATGAACTGTTGATTCGCAGTCGGCTGGTGTTTGAATATTATTATCAGGATGAGTCTTGGTTTGATGTGAATCCGATTTTGGTTGATGCTCAAGAGTTGCAGGGATAATATTTGAGGTAGGGGCGCAAGGCTTGCGCCCACTATTTCAGCCCTCACCCTCAATCCAGCCCTCATCCCCAGCCCCTCTCCCAAGCTTGGGAGAGGGGAGAAAGAAAAGAGCAAAAGGGGAGCCTTATAGAGACTTGTCCTGGCGCGTCTTTATGTGATAGTTCTCCTTCTACCATGAAACAAAAGCGAAGCAACATCTGGTCTCCCCCATGGAACAAAAAGCGAAGTATAATCTGGTCTCCCCCATGGAACAAAAAGCGAAGCATCCTCTGGCTTCCCCGTGCAAAAAAAGCGAAGAATCCTCTGGCTTCCCCGTGCAAAAAAAGCGAAGAATCCTCTGGCTTCCCCGTGCAAAAAAAGCGAAGCATCCTCTGGCTTCCCCGTGCAAAAAAAGCGAAGCATCCTCTGGCTTCCCCCTTTTGAAGGGGGACGGGAGGGGGATCGAAAAGGGGGACGGGAGGGGGATCGAAAAGGGGGACGGGAGGGGGATCGAAAAGGGGGACGGGAGGGGGATCGAAAAGGGGGACGGAAGGGGGATTAAATGGGAGAAGGGGTTAGGGGATGAGGGTGAAACGGTTAAGAGAATAGCCTCCATTATAAAAAATGTAATATGGATAACTATATAGACGAAAGTACCATTGATAATCAAGAATCTTTAGAGGAATTAACCTGGGCAATTGAAGCCTCTGAAGGACGATTTTACATCATGCTGGCGCGGTGTAATTATGCGTATTTACAAGACTGTTTAATTCAGCAGGTGCAAGACCAATGCGCTCTGAATATTCGAGTCATTCACCTGAAGCAATCAGACAGAACGCTTTACTCAACCATTTGCGCTCAACTGGGACAGGAAAAGCCTGCCGCTTTAATGGTGTCTGGATTAGCCACGGTGGATAATCTGGATGATATGCTGAGGGCAACCAATCAGGTGCGGGAAGAGTTTCGCAAGAATTTTCACTTTCCGGTTATTTTGTGGATTAATGACGCCGTTCATGTCAAATTCCTGAGAATTGCCCCAGATTTTGAGAGTTGGACAACCACAACTCGATTCGCCATACCAACAGATGAGTTAATTGAGGTTCTCCAGCAGAATGTAGAGTCGTTATTTGCCACGGCATTAGCTGTTAATTCCTCTCAATCCTTATACAAGTTAACCGACGTTTTAGCGCAAGGGCGCTTAAGTCGTTCAGAACTTGACTTGGCATTAAAAGAGTTACCCCATCGGGTGCAAGACTTAGATCCCCAGCTTGAAGCCGGATTACAGTTTATTCGCGGGTTAAATGGTGGGGATAGTCCAGAAGCGTTAGAGTATTTTCAGCAAAGTTTAACATTTTGGCAGCAGGTAGAGGCGGGTTTAACCAATAACTTATCTAATCAAACCGCTAACCTAACTAAACCTGCCCCGATTAACCCAAATGTCGGGGAAATTGATAACCAAATTCAAGCCACCCAGATTAATGCCAAATTAAAAGCTGGATTGGTTTTATTTCATATTGGACTCTACCACTATCACACAACTGACCGTAAAAAACACCAGGATGTTAACTGGCAAAACTCCAAGATTCATCTCCAGCACTGTCTAAACCTATTTGACCAAGAAAACCGCCCCGATTTAGTAGCAAAATGCATTAATCAACTCGAACGAGTGCTGCAACGGATGCAAGCCTGGGATGAATTAGAACAGGTAGCGAAAAAGGCTTTACCTTTACATCAACAGTATGGCAGTACCAGTAAATTAGCTCAAGATTATAGCTTTTTAGCCGAAGTCGCCTTACAGCAACAGCGCTGGGATGATGCGCGTCAAGCAGCACAGCAGGCTGAGGATATTATCAGCCAACTTCCGAAATATAAGCGCTGGATTCAGGGATTAAATTTGCTGTTTTTAGCCCAAGCTGAACGGCAGTTAGGCAATAAGCAAGCTGCAATTTCTCATTTAGTTAAAGCGAGGGAATTAGGTAATTTTGGGCATCCGCTGATTTATGTTCGCATATTAGAAGAATTACGAGACCTCTATTTTGAAGAAAGGCAATATTTAGCCGCATTTGCCACAAAACAACAGCGACGTTCTATTGAACAGCAATATGGCATTCGTGCTTTTATTGGTGCGGGACGACTGCAACCCCATCGAGAAGATGCTTCTTACTGGTCACGGGATCGGGAAAACCTCTCTCCAAACCTTTCTCCTGCTATTGAGAAGGCTTTGAGTTCTCCCTCTTTAAAAAATCAGCAAGAAGCCTCAGCCAAAACCGATAATCAAGAGTCAGTCGCGCCGGAAATTATCGCCTCTGGACGACAGCGAGATTTAGAACGATTATTAGAACGGATTGGACGGAATGATTGTAAATTAATTGTCATTCATGGACGTTCTGGGGTGGGAAAAAGTTCGTTAGTGAATGCTGGATTAGTTCCGGCGTTGAAGCAAAGCATTATTGGTACTCAGAAAAATGTTCCGATTGCAATCCGAGTTTATACCAATTGGATAGAGGAATTAGAAAAGCAGTTGGTAAATGAAAATGAACCCGTAGGGGCGGGTTTAGACGATAACCGTTCGGGAAAACCACCAAACGCTCAACAAAACCCGCCCAATTCTTCTGATTTAGAGGATAACCTTCCAGAAAAAACAACAATATCTCCACCCAATCCCCCTTATGCCAAAATCCTGGAACAGTTACGAAACGATGAACAGCGTCAGCGGCGGACGGTGCTAATTTTTGACCAGTTTGAGGAATTCTTTTTTGTTTATACCAATCCGGCTGAACGGCGACTATTTTGGCGGTTTTTGGCAGACTGTTTGAATATTTTATCGGTGAAGGTGATTCTGTCACTACGGGAAGATTATTTGCACTATTTATTAGAGTGCAATCGCCTGGATAGCATGAGTGTGATTGGTCATGACATTCTGGGGAAGAATGTGTTGTATGAATTAGGGAATTTTTCGCCAACCGATGCCAGAGCCATTATAGAAGATTTAACCACGCGATCGCGCTTTTATTTAGACCCTGCTTTAATTGACCAACTGGTCAAGGATTTGGCGGGTACAACGGCGGAAATCTTACCGATTGAATTGCAGGTAGTGGGGGCGCAGTTACAGGCGGATAATATTAAAACGCTGGCGGAGTATCGGGAGTTAGGAACGAAAGAAGAATTAGTCAAGCGCTATTTGGAGGAAGTGGTTGAGGATTGTGGTGCTGAGAATCAGCAGGCGGCGGAATTGGTGCTGTATTTGCTGACGGATGAAAAAGGAACTCGTCCGCTGAAGACTCGCGCTGAATTGGAACGGGATTTAGAGGGATTAGCGGCGGATTTGACGACGGAAGCGAGTAATTTGGATTTGGTTTTAATGATTTTTGTGGAGTCTGGTTTAGTGTTTTTGTTACTAGAAAATCCTTATGAACGTTATCAATTAGTTCATGATTATTTAGCCGCATTTATTCGACAACAGCAAGATCCAAGGTTAAAGGAGTTAATTGCGAAACTTCAAAACGAAATAAAAAAAAGAAAGTCAACTGAATTTAGATTCAAAAAAATCTATAATTGGAAAAGAAAAACTGAGCGTTTAATAGTAGTAGAAATGGTAACATTTGTAAGCATTTTTGTAACAATAACAGGATGGATTTCCTCAGAAAATGGTGAACGATCGATTAATGAACTTGCCAGTGATTTACGTAAAGAAATTGCTGGTCGAATTGAACAGAAACTGGACAGTTATTTGCAAATTCCCCATGCCTTTAATCAACTCAATGCCAATGAAACCTGTCTGAATCAATTAGAATTAGACAATTTGTTTGATTGTGAGAAAACCGTCTGGCATCAGATGCAAGTTTTTCCCGTCAGCGCTACAGCCATCGGTACAGAAGATGGCAAATATTTGGAAGTGGTGCGACAAGAGGAGGGGAGATTTCAAATTCATGAGTCGATTAATTATACCAAAGAGATTTATCGGGCGAATCAGCAAGGAAATCGGATAAAGTTATTAGAAACTCCTGCCTACGATGATCACCGAACTCGACCCTGGTATGAAGAGGCGGTAGAAGCAGGTGAGGCAACCTGGAGTGAGGTGTTCCGTTATGAACATGAAGATACATTAGCGATCGCGGCGAGTAAGCCTCTGTATCGTGAGGATGATACGTTGCTGGGGGTAACCAGTACAATTTTGTCTCTGTCTCATATTGGGGACTTCCTGGAAAGTTTGAAAATTACTCAATTTGGACAGACGTTTATTTTAGAACCCAAGGGGAAGGGAACATTAGTTGCCACATCGATGAGTGAAGATGCGGTGTTATCTAGTAATCATTCTAAATCGGAGCGGAATGACTCAATTACCAGTGACAATCCATTGATTAAGGCGACGGCTGACTTTTTGGTGGGTAAATTTGGCAGTTTCGAGAATATAAAAGAGGAGTATCAGTTAGATTTTAAGTTAAATAAAAAGAAGCAATTCGTGCAAGTTCTGCCCTTTAAAGATCATAAAGGACTGAATTGGTTAATTGTTGTCGTGGTACCCGAAGATGAATTTATGGCACGCATCCACGCCAACACCCGCACGACAATTCGGCTATGTGTGGGGGGTGCATTATTAGCTATGTTTGTAGGATTTTTTAGCGTCCGTTGGATGTATAAAAGATTTGGTATTTGAGCTTGGCAAGTTTTATGTAAAACCATAATACTCTCCCGTACTTAGTGTGAAAAACTCCTGTTTTACTGATAGCTTACTAAAAAAATTGACCTGAAAGTCCTATCCTGTAAAGCTTGCACACATAATAAGTTATCCTTATCACTGCAAGTACGGGAGAGCCATAATCGTTAAGTCATTTGGCTAGCATCCTTTCAGGATAGGGGTTTGAAGCGCTGATGGAACGGGTACGCGATCGCGCGGTGAGTTGTGGAGACGTTCCGCCGGAACGTCTCTACTAATGTGTCCTAACCGCTATGGCGGTTGCTATGACAAAACTAGAACGGTAGCAAACATTATCCATGATATTCTGTTTGTTGCCATCGCTTCAATACAGCCAAGACTTGATACAACTCATTCCCTCTGCGTCTCAGTGTAAACTCATCGGATAAGGCATACTTGGGTGTATCTAGCTGCATCAATTTAATGAGTATAAAATGACTCCCATTCGTTGCTAATCCAAACGTAGGTTGAGATGGATACGGATTCTTGAGCATATAAAACAACGCTTGCGGTAAGGCTTTATCCACACTAAACTGCTTATTTTTTGATTCAACCACCGCTACCCATAATTGCTGCTTTAATACCAACACATCTATCTTTCCGCGCACAACTTCTTCCTCATCCTTTGCTGCAACTTGTACCTCAGCATCTGGGTGAAAAGGATAACGAAAGAAGCCAGCCAGTGAGAGCAATGGTGCTAACACGACCATCTTTACAACCTCCTCATGTAGAGGATATTCTGAAATTGAAATAAAATCCGCTTTGACCCGATCTAACCATTGCTTTTCTGCGTCTGTTACCTCTGGCAAATCATCCTGCCATTCTCGGAAAAACTGTTCATCCTCTACCTGTTGCAGGTTAAACTTTTCTTTGACATCATGCAGGGTTAATTCACTCGCTTGAATAACTTGTGTCATAATCCTTGAGTCCTTGGCTAGCATCTTTTTAGTATAAGGGTTTAATCTGCTGATGGAACGGGGAGCGATCGCCTATCTGAAAGGTGATCATATAAGCGCTTGAAAATTTAAACCTTAATGTCAATAATAGCGCCATCTTTGTAGTGCAAGTATCTTGTTCGCTACTCATGAGAAAAGGGCGACCCGATCAAATTGAAAGGACTGGAGTTTTTAATTAATGCAAGCGGGTCGCCCCTACAAATGATTTAACGTTCAAATTGAGAGGACTGGAGTTTTTAATTCGTGCAAGCGGGTCGCCCCTACAAATGATTTAACGTTCAAATTGAGAGGACTGGAGTTTTTAATTAATGCAAGCGGGTCGCCCCTACAAGAAATTTAACGATAGATTGCCTGATCAATAGTCACTCGAAAAAATGCTCCCTCTGACTCAAAACGTTCGCTACCAAAGTGCCATCCAACCAACAAGCGAGTCGGGATAGTGTAGCCACCAAACGTCCCTTCTGCTTCCACCAAGCCGCCGAAGTCTACATAATGAAACTCAGCACCTTCAGGATTGTTCCAGCGCCTCAGCTTGACACTCTCCAACTGCCCCTGATTATCAATTGTGAGGATAAGATCGGTACTCTCGCCAAATAGGGTTAAACTAGCATGGGCATGAACTGCATCCGGTGTCGTCCACGATACATCACGTTGGCACAGAACAGACGGCAACCAGACAAGTTCTGCCAACATTCGACCCACAGCCGATCGCGTCATATCTGCACCCGAAGCCGTTACCACCGGAAACAGCCCTAACAGCTTCCACCGCATCCCGCCAACGCCATCCACCATCCGATCAGAACCCCATATCGGTAAGCCATTCATCCGTACCGCCGCCCGCCAGATAAAACCTCGACGCCAAGAGATGACTTGTTCGGCGGTGAAAGGAAGCCAACCCCGCAGTTTGATTTCACCATGCATCCGCAGTCGCACCGCAGAGGCTAATGGTGTTCCTGGCGCGATCGCATGGTTCAGATAGCGTTGTACCGCCTCAGGACACCCTACCAACTGATCCGGTTGAAAAACCTGTTCGCTGGGTGGTGTTGACTCCCACAACTCCTCCAGGGAAACTGCTTGACTCATAGTTACCTCCAACCCCGATTCTTAAAAACAATTGTCCGGATTAAATCGTTATAATCCAGTATTTATTGTCAGCGAAGCAAACCGATTCATCAGGTTGCTAGAGGAAGAGAAAAATCTGTTCTCAGACTACACAAACCTTCCTTCTTCCGTAATCAGCATTCTCCAATCACGAATCATCAATTACCAGGTTGCAATCCACCTAGTCATAAACCTAGCCAATCCAGTTGGTGTTTATATAGCACTACGCACTCTAGTTAGGACAAATGAAGAAAACTTCAAATCGCTCAATCCCTTGATGAGTAAGCGTTTTTCTTCACTATTGCCTATTGCCTATTCCCGCTTCGCGTAGCGCTATAACTGCTAGTCCTATTGAAATTGTACCGATGTCACGTCAACATTTATCCAGTCCTCAGCGAAAATTCACTCGACGTTCATTTCTAGTCCTAGGTGGTGCAGCTTTAGCCCAAGGGTTGGGACTTGTTTCCCCAGTCGCCGCCGAATCAGTCAGTCTTCGTCGCAGTACGATTCTCGGTGTTCCCCTCTATCAAACCCATATTGATCTAACGAATCCCGATACATTTATCGCCATTGGTTTAGCCAATAATTCCACTCTGGGAAATCATCAAGGGGCGATTGGTGAAGAATCGTTTGGTAATATGGTTCGTCGCTATCACGCGGCTGTCGTCGCCAGTGGCACATTTTTTAGCAAAAAAGACCCAAAACGGCTGATGGGAAATATGGTATCCGCCGGGACGTTTCTTAAATACAGCCCCTGGGAAAATTATGGGACAACGCTGGGATTGCGGGTAGGAAATAAACCCGAATTAGTGACAGCGCGAGTGGATGGAAAGCCAGACTGGGGTCAACATTGGTTTTCGCTGACTGGGGGTCCAAGACTGCTGAGAAAGGGAAAAGTCTGGTTAGCGCCGCGTAGTGAAGGATTTACTGATCCGCGTGTTATGGGTGTGGCGCATCGCTGTGCGATCGGGTTTCCAGCTAGTGGCAAAAAATTAGTCTTAGTCACGTTTCTAGCACCCTTACCCCTATGGCGAGAGGCAAAGGTAATGCGGGCAATTGGGTGTAGTGAGGCGATGAATCTAGATGGCGGTGCATCTAGCGCATTATACCACAGGGGGAGGATTTTGGTGAATCCCAAACGGACGCTGACGAACGCGATCGTGGTGTATGATTCCCATCATCCTGCACCCACATTCTTACGAGAGACTTGGCAGAAATTTCAACAAGGAGAACGACCTGTTGTTCCCTAGTTATGGGTCTTCCGTAGCTAGTGTGCTAAATTGTTAGTTGGATTTGCCCAAATACTCGACAGCAATAGCTTTAACCGTTTTTACCCGAATTTCAATTTATTTTGAGGCGATTAAAAGCTACAGTCCTTGTGTAGTAATCTTCCTGGTTCATTAAAACTGATAGTTTAGCACACTAAGTCCGGAAGATCCGACATTTTACCCAGAAGTAATGATCCCGGAACAGCTTTTTTAATCCAGTCAGTTACTAAAATTTGTTCCGGTGCAAAGCTGTCAACAGGTTCGCCATTCACGGTGCGAAACACAACATCCTGGGGAACAATCTCTTCACCCGTTGGCAAAACCATACCTTGAATCTGTGAAATCTCGAAGGAACGCCAGGTATAAAAAACCACATATTTGCCACTTTCGCCAGCCAGAACTTCGGCTAAACAGGCATCATTCCGGTATTCAGCTAGTTTTGATTTCATCCGGGGAAATAATGCTGTGGTTCGATTCGCTTTGAAAAAAGGAGCGCGTGTTTCTCGGAACCAGTTTCCCCGTAACTTTGCTGGATTTTCTAACACCTGGCGACAAATTTTATCAATATCAATGGCAACATTGTCCTCCTGAATCAGATGGCGTAAGTCCAATCGCACTGTATGTAAACCCGCCTCACGTAACCCATCTAACCGATCTAGAATAAACTGATCTTTGTCTAAGAACATAAATGTGCCATGGGCAGTTTCTAACGTCGGAAAATGGCGATTAGGATTATCCGCAAAAGCCGCCGTCGCTTCTAAGTAGAGAGGCGAGTCAGGGTTGAATCGGTATAGGGAATCAATGTCCTCTGTTGTTTCTTTATTCTGGCTTTCCAGCAACGGGTTTACCAAGAGCGATCGCGGCGAGTAAAATAAGAGAATGGGTCCCACACCTAGCAGTTCACAGGGAACAGGTAAGGTTTGGCAGTATTCAGTTAGCTTTTCTTCCGGTAGTTCAATCGATAACACTAATCGTTCCAAGGAATCCGAAAAAATCTCGCACCATCCCTGTAACGCCTCCAGATTGTGATTTCCTGTCTCAACAATTAACTGGATAGGTATCTGAGGATAATGGGTTTTTAGCCAATACGCTGCGCCCGGATCACACACCCGAATGGCACCAAAGAGATTGAGTTGCCAATCTTTTAGCTGATCACAAATGGTTTTCATGACTCGTTCTGGCATTAACACATCCCAAACGAGTACCGGGCGCAGTTGTTTTTCCCACGCTTTTTTGGCTAAATCATGTACCTTCGCTTTTGACAATTGTCCCTGTCGCGCTAATCCTATTGGTTCTAATAATACCTCATGTAAATGGGGTGCATTAACACAGCATTTTAAATCGTCAATTGATGAAACAAAGGTATTAAATTGCATTTTTATTTCTCAGGGAACAGGGAACAGGGAACAGGGAATTCATAGTTCAGACTTGACTAGCAACGGTTACAGGGGAACGGGTGAATCGAACGACATTTAATTTAGCGATATTGTGCGATCGCATGGATTCATCCAGTTTAGGTAAGCGCACAAGACTGTCTTTCCGCATCGACTCTAACCGTTCCCCTGTCATCGAAAAAATCTGATTAACTTGCCAGCATATCGGTTCTCCTTGAAACGGGATAATTTCAATTTCATCACCGACGGCTAAGGGTTCAAGTAACCGTAAAATAATTGCTTGGGGTGTTGTCTCCATAACCATGCCTAAATAAGCGTGAGTTCCTGTATTAATTCCCGATAACTGTCCAAAGACTGAATCTTTATCGGCTGGTGTGTCTAAGGAACCGGAAAAATAGTCTCGGTTAGGAATTGATTGCAGTTCGGCTGCGGCTTGGCTGAGTAGCTGTTCATCTAATCTCCCAGCAGCATAAGCATCAATTAATTGGCGATAAACCTTGCAGGTGAGGGCGACATAGAATGAGGATTTCATCCGCCCTTCTATTTTTAATGAGCAAATCTTATGGTTGAAGAACTCACCAATCTGATAAATTCCCCACAAATCCCTGGACGACATAAAGCTAACTAAATCATCCGGTTGCTTGTCCTGACGTTGTAAGTGATAGGGTAATCGACAGGATTGAATACATCCACCCCGATTAGAATCGCGACCTGCGGTAAAATTAGAAATCGTGCAATGACCTGAATACGCCATACACATCGCACCGTGGGTAAACATCTCCACATCAATACCCGATTCTTCTGCAATTAAACCCGCTTCCGTAATACTGAGTTCTCGACCGACAATTAAGCGCTTAACTCCCATCTCTTTCCACAAACGGGCGCTGTAGGAATTGAGACAAGAGGCTTGAGTAGAGAGGTGAATCGGTAGAGTTGAACTTGTTTTAATCACTCGGATAACCCCTAAATCAGAGACAATCACCCCATCAACGCCAATGGATTCTAGAAACTGACAATAGTCGGCGAGTCCCTGAAAGTCTGCATCGTGGAGAAAAGCGTTCAGCGTGACGTAAATTTTGGCATCATGGTGATGGGCATATTCAACGCCGTGGGCTAACTCAGAGTCCGTAAAATTATCCGCACGCGCCCGCAATCCATAGTTTTGTCCCCCTAGATACACTGCATCTGCACCATAAGCAATGGCGACTTTTAACCGTTCCAGATTCTTCGCTGGGGCGAGGAGTTCAGGTTTAAGCATGTCTGGGTTTAAGGATAAACGGGAACAGCCCTAATTTAACATTCGTGGCGCGATCGCATCCAGATAACTCAGTAGGTGGACACAATTAAAGTTAACGGTTGAGATTAGGGAACTCTTAACTGGGAACTCTTAACACTAAGGGTTTGAGGGCGATTTACAAAACTTGCCGAAGCGTGGCGTTTTCTTTCGTCTGCCTTTGGCTATCGCTTTCCTACTACCTCAGTAGAAACCCGGAGGCTGGAGTTGAACGGCGGCAAATCTCAGTATTTTTCCCGTAGTTTTCACGGCAACGCCACTGTCATCATAAAGTAACATCTACGACGACTAACCCGCCTGTCTTGGAGAACGCCAAAAGCCATGATTGATTTCGGTTTGCAATTTATCGCCCATCGCACGGGAGACTTTTTACTGCAAAATTCTTTTTTGGCATTACGCAAAAAGAAGGATTGGCAAGTGGCTGTTTTACATGGATTAGTCTACACGTTGCCCTTCTGTCTGTTAACCAACAAGTTAGAATCCCTGATTATTATTGGTGGTACTCATATGATTATTGATTTTTTCAATATATCCAGTTTGTGGGTACGTACTTACAATTGGGACTGGGAAACCGATGTTCCCAAAGTACCGTTATGGGTAATGGTGGAAGTCGATCAAACCTTACATTACGCGATTAATTATTTTGCTTTACTCCTTTGAAGTCTGTTTGTTGTCTGAAGCTATCTGCGATCTGCCTTATCTCACTCATAAAGGGGTAGTCAACTCCGATTGAGTATGAGATATGAAGCAGGACATACCGATGACCAATGACAATCTTGTTGAAAGCTTTACAATGGATCAACTCAACTTGTTACTATCTTTACAGATTTTCTCTTATAACAGAAGTAACAGACAAGTGGACTCAAGGGCAATGGGAACGCCCCTTCACACCACTTGGCTTGTACCCAGATCGCTGGGTCAAAAGCATCTAGTCAACAAATTCCAGTAGAGATAGATTTCAGAGGCGCGAAGTATCGCGTCTCTTCTCATTTTTCGCCGCCGCTTGATCAACCTCAATCCGAGGCTAGCGTCCGTCGTCCGGATCAGATAGTCTGCTAAGTGGTAATTTGATGGTAGGATAAGCAACGATCTAATTATGTGTGAGACCCCGAAGCTGTTCCCTGTCATGGGACTACCTGTTCACCGACTCCAAGAGTACGATCGCTGGTTAGGTAATCGCCTTCAGCAAAACCTGGGGTGTCATGTGGTGACATTGAATGCAGAAATGGTGATGCAGGCGGAGTGTCATCCAGCTTTGGCGAGTTCAATCCGACAAGCGGAATTAGTTGTCCCCGATGGTGCAGGTGTCATCCTTTATTTACTCCTCCACGGTATTCGACAACAGCGTTGTCCGGGAATTGAGTTGGCAGAATCGTTACTGCGACAGGCGGGAGAATTAGGCGAGTCTTATCCAGTTTTTTTCTATGGGGGTCAACCGGGTATTGCCCAAACAGCAGCGAAAATATGGCAAGATCAATATCCGAAACTGGCGATCGCCGGAATTGAAGATGGCTATCTGTCCTCAGAAGCCGAAGATCAACTCAAAGTCAGGTTGGCAAAAGAACAACCACCATTAATTTTTGTCGGTTTAGGGGTTCCCCGCCAAGAGTTGTGGATTGCCCAAAATCGGCATTTGTGTCCTCAAGCGATTTGGATTGGCGTTGGCGGTAGCTTTGATATTTGGGCTGGGGTTAAATCCCGTGCGCCTGTCTGGTTGCGGGATAATCATTTGGAATGGCTGTATCGACTCTATCAAGAACCTTGGCGCTGGCGGCGGATGATGGCTCTGCCCCAGTTTGCCCTGAAAGCGATCGGACAACGGTTGGCTTAGTTATTCGTCATAACTGCTATTACTGGATCGGCGTTCTAGCCGATTTAGCACACGGGTAATCAGTTCAGCTTCCACAATGGGTTTTTTGATATAGTCATCTGCACCAACGGTAAAAACTTGCTGCACTGTTTGCACTTCGGTATGGGCGGAGAGAAATAACACGGGCAACTTACTCCAGCGTAAGTCATGACGGACAACTTGACATAATTCAATGCCACTATATTCGGGCATTTCTACGTCTAAAATTAGTAAGTCAGGGGATACAGCTTCTAGGACATCCCAGAAACGTTGGGGATGTGCCAAGGTGGTCACATTTAATCCCCAAGGTTGTAGTACGTGGCGCAGCAGGGCGAGGATTTGGGGGTCATCATCCACGACTAAAACTTTAGCTTTCCCCGATTTTGGCTGATTAATCGCTTGAGTCACTGCTTGTAAAATTGCTGGGGGAGTCATGGGTTTCTGTAAAAAGGTAGTAGCACCTAGACGGGCGGCTTTAACTCGACTGCTTAAATGGTTTTGACTAGAAAAGATTAATACGGGAATGTCTGAGTGTTGAACAGCAAGTTCTTCTAAGAGTTTAAAACCGTTTTCTTGGGTGTCAGCAAAGGTGAGATCTAGCAAAATTACATTGGGAGGATGTAGCGCGATCGCTCGTTTGGCGGCTTGGAGATGGGGGGCGCTATCTACCTGTAATCCCCAAGCTTTTGCCTCGATTTCGATATGTTGGCTGAGGATCTGATCATCATCAATAACTAAGAGTCGGGCTGGGGAAGTAGAAGCCGAGGGCGGATCACAGGCGGGGGGCGTAACCTGATTAAGGGTGGATTTGGTGGCGATCGCCTGTTGCAGGGAGTCGATTAAATGCTTTAGCTTATGGGCGTCTTGCGGCGTGGCTTGGGTTGGAGTCTGTAGAAGCTGTTCAATTTCGCGGGCGATTTTAGAACCCTCTGCACAACCAAACGATCCTAATGAACCCACTAATCGGTGGGCTTCCAGTTTGGCGTTCTCACAGAGTTGTTGATTCAGGGTTCCTGTCGCCAGGGTGACACTCACTTGCCTAAATACATCTATCTTTTCCGGGAGGCTGGCTTTGAACGTTTGCCAAATTTGGGCAACTGCTGCCCTGATTTTAGCTTCAGACACACCATCCTTAGCTTTCTTGTCCTCTGGTTCCGGAGTGGGTGCATTTTTGAGGCGATACCCTAAGCCGTATACTGTCTCAATTAAATTAAGTTTGATCCCAGCCGCTTTCAGCTTTTGTCGCAGCCCTTTAATTTGGGTGGTTACGGCTTCCTCACCGGGAAATTCATCACTCGACCAAATGTGATCGAGGATCGCACTACGGCTAAAAATACGGCGAGGATGACGCAGGAATAGTTCTAACAATCCGTATTCTTTGGGCGTTAGGTGTAATAATTCACCTTTGTAGGTGACTTCACCCGTATCCGGTTCTAGCCGCAGCTTCTCCCAAGTCAACACCTTGGATACCGTGGAGTGACGCCGCCGCAATAATGCCCGAATTCGCGCCATCAATTCGGAGAGATCATAGGGTTTAATCACATAATCATCCGCACCCGCCTCTAATCCGCGAATGCGATCAGCACTACTCCCTTTGGCGCTGAGAAGGAGAATCGGCATTTGAGAACCTTGATGGCGCAGTTTTTGACACAGATGAATACCATCGAGGTGGTGGGGGGTAAGATCTAAGACAGCTAAGTCATAGTGAGAGGTTTGAGCGAGTTCTAGTCCATATTCGGCATTCGTTGCGGCTTCAACGAGGTAGTGATGGGCGGTGAGTGCTTCAAGTAGGGGTGAAGCTGTCACTGGATCATCATCGACTATGAGAATCTTCATGGGAAAAGGAGAAATTGGGAATGGGATTACGCTGTATTCCCTTTGATCTTCACCTTTTTCTTATGGATTTTTGACTGACAACTACATAATCCTCAATAAAATTTAATAGTAGGGATTTGGTTCCCAAACCCCTACCATAGCCGTGGGGTTGACGATTAGAGCTTGATGTTCTAAGACTTCTTGTTCGCTTGGCGACGACGCATCAGCGTTAGTGAGCCAGCTACTAATCCTAATCCGGCTAATGTGGCTGGTTCAGGGATAGATGCAGGAGAATCGGTTTCAGTTGCCATAGCCGTGAGGCGGAAGTCATTGAAGTCGCGACTACCGCCCTTATCCTCGATCAGAATTGCAAATTTGTCAAAGGGATCAACTGAACCCTCGCCTGATTCATTGGTCAGAGGGGGTAGTGTTGTTTCATCCTGGAAAAAGGCAAACTGGCGCGTTTGGGGACTAGCAGGATTTGCCGGATCGACAGGATTTAGACTATCGGTTGAGTAGACGGTTCCGTTATCAGATTTGAGAGCCAAGCTATAGGTTTCACCTGCCAAAAAGGTAAAGGTAGCTGTGCAAGGGTCAGGAACAACAACACCGCATGTGCCTTGAAAATCGCCAATGGGTCCTGGATCAAAGGCGGGATCTTCGGCAAAGAGTACAGGCGGGATGATGTTATCTGGGTCGCTTTCGAGTACCACTCCGAACATTGACCCAAATTTACCATTAGAGCCAGTGAAGTCGAATGTTACTTCAGTATCTTGATCAAATTGGATACTATCATTGCCAAATGTTACCGCTCCTGCGGGCATAGCAGACAGGACTAACGCACTGCCAACGGCTAATCCGAGAACTGTTGATGTTTTTTTGAGACGCATAGTTTAGTGTTCGTGGTCGTTATGCAAAAGTTTACTATGCTATTCAGTGTAATATAGATTTCATGATATACATCTACCTTCCTGTAAAGTTTGAGTTCTCTCGTTAGATAGATTTTTTTGCCGCAACCCAACGACTGGCAATGGGCATCCGCCAACCCGTACCAAATGCCCGATCCGTAATCTTTAATCCGGGTGGTGCTTGGCGGCGCTTAAATTCTGCCCGCGCTACCATTCGCATCACTTTATGGACGATTTCTGGATCATGTCCGGCGTCGATAATTTGTTGGGCAGATTGATGATCATGAATCAGGCGTTGTAAAATATCATCCAAGATATCATAAGACGGTAACGAATCTTGATCCGTTTGATCCGGTTTGAGTTCAGCGCTGGGAGGTTTGGCTAAGACATGCGCGGGAATAATTTCCGGCTGAGTATCCGATAATGGCTCTGGAGTGGCTTGGCTGTCCTGTTCCTTGGCTTTGGTAGAATTCAGCCATTGACAGAGGGAATAGACACGGGTTTTGGGAACATCTGCGATCGCCGCTAATCCACCGTTCATATCCCCATAGAGAGTACAGTATCCTACTGCCATCTCTGACTTATTCCCCGTGGAGATTAGCAGATAATCAAACTTATTCGCGATCGCCATTAACAAGTTCCCCCGAATCCGGGCTTGAATATTCTCCTCAGCTGTGCCAAATTCCGTTCCGGCAAATAGGGGTTCTAAGGTTTGGTCATACCCCTGCATCAAGTCGCCAATGGGCAAGGTATGGGTTTTAATCCCTAAATTTTTGGCTAACGCTAGGGCATCATCGATCGAGTGTTTAGACGTATGGGGGGATGGCATGAGAACACCGAGTACATTCTCGGTTCCCAAGGCTTCCGTGGCAAGGGCAGCGACGAGGGATGAATCAATTCCCCCACTCAAACCAATCACTACCCGTTTAAAGCCACATTTGCGGGCATAGTCTCGTACTCCTAGAACTAGGGCGAACCAGATTTCGGCGTTGGTACTGTCTGGGGCGGGTGCGATCGCACTCTGGCGTAAATCTCGTTGGACTGGATCAAACTCTACCAGCAAAATATCGGTAGCAAAAGCCGAGGCGCGACAAACCATTTCCCCGGCGCGGTTAAATCCCACACTGTTTCCATCAAAGATTAAGTCGTCATTTCCCCCTACCTGATTGGTGTAGAGAATCGGTTGCTGATAACGCTTGGCGCTATGTTGCAACATAGCTTCCCGCAGTTGTTGCTTGCCTACACTATAGGGGGAGGCGGAGAGATTCACAATTAAGTCAACCTGCTGCTGGATTAAGTCGGTAATCGGATTGAACTGATAGGTGCGCTTTCCCCAAAACTCTTCATCGTTCCAGAGATCCTCACAAATCGTCACGCCAATTTTAATCGGGGTAGCTGACTCCGCCTCTAAGGTAAAGGAATTACTCTGGACTCCAGCTTCAAAATAGCGGTTCTCATCAAAGACATCATAGGTGGGCAACAGGCGCTTGTGAAACACCTGCTGTATCTTACCGTCCTCCAACAGGACAATACTATTAAATAACGGTTTACCGCCGGAACGCTTCGCTTTAGGATTCGCTGTCACCGTTCCCACCAAAACCGCTAGGGTTGAGGGTAACTGTTCGGCTAAGTTGTCCAGACAGTCTGCCATGGACTCCATAAAACTGGGATTTAATAGCAAGTCTCGTGGCGGATATCCACAGAGGGAGAGTTCCGGCGTCAGTAAAAGGCGAACTCCCTGACGCGCCGCTTGATTTGCCGCATCCAGGATTTTTTGGGCATTGCTAGTTAAGTCGCCAATCGTGGGATTGAGTTGTGCGATCGCAAGTTTCATGGGGGACACACAATAGGCTGGCTAGGTTCAAGCTAACATGGGATTCGTCGTTAGTCATTCCGTCTTTGTCTAATTCGGTATCAATCGGACTTTTGTAATTTCCCTGCAACTTCCACCCCAAACTCTAGCCCCAGGTTTCAGGGCAGAAGGTTTCTTACTGTTACGAGGTTGTTTGAGTTGTTCAAGAACCTCCTAATCTTGAGGAAGACAGCTATAGAATATAGACAAGCAGGTATTTGAAACAGTCTCGCTCGGGGTGGGTAAAACTCACATTTAATCACAGGCTTTTGCCGACCTGTCAAACCTGATGACAAGAACTGGCGGTGGTGGTAGCCGTCAGGCATTGGAGTCAATGATCCTCGGTTACGCCGTGGGATTGAGAACTGGGAAGACTCAGCCGAATCAGGTTGAAAGTGACTGTGGCAGTAAATCTCAGGATTAGGAGAACATTAAAGCATGGGTGGTCTCAAGCATTTTACCTATCTCGGTGGGATTACACTAACGATCTGGTTAGCGTTGGCTTTCGCTGCACCTGGAGTCAAAGCACAGTCGTTCGATATTAGTTTAGAGTTTCCTCCAGGAGAAGATATTAACGCCCCTGGCAGAACTGGCGGGGGCGGACAACGGGGTCAAGCTTGTGTTAGCGGCAAGATCAAATTAACGGCGCTAACGCCAACGAATAATCTAACGACCACTATATCCCCTCACCCCAGCTTGTTTTGGTATGTTCCCCCCACGCAAGCCCAGTCAGCCGATTTTCTGCTTTTAAACGAGGACGGCGATGAAGTATATTACACCAGGATACCTCTACAGCAAAGTCCCAGTATCGTAGAACTGAAGCTTCCCGATCACATCTCTTTGGCAACGGAAAAACGGTATCTTTGGACCTTTGCCTTAGTCTGTAACACGGATGATCGCAGTAAGGATCATTTTGTTCGAGGGTTGATTCAGCGTCAACCGATGCACAACGGGATCACCTCGCCCACAAAACTCCAATTCCTTCTTGATGCACTCGCCAATGAATCGGCATGGATCAAACCACGTCTCCAAGAGGAAGCCTCTACCTATGCCAAAGAAGCGATTTGGGCAGAAACGCTGATGATTTTAGCTCGACTCTATCAGCAATTTCCCCAGGATTCCGCGATCGCAGATGAGATGCAAGAATTATTAACATCGGTGGAGTTGAGTGAGATTCCCGTTGAGTGTTTGGTTGACTCCTGTTCGGTTAAGACGGAAGCGGCGGATGAGACGGAAGATGTTGAGGCGATGAGACAACTGAAAGATTCCACTCTCTAACCCAGTAAGCTGTTCGGCATTTAAACCTTAATATCAATACCATGCCCTTAAACAAAGCGAAGGGTCAACTGTACAAAACCTGTAAGCGGTGGCTTTGGCAATGGCGCGGCGTTTGGATCGTTACCCCAACAGTTACAGGTTTGATCATTCTCCTGCGGTGGACGGGAATGCTGCAAACGTGGGAATGGGCAGCTTATGACCAATATATGCGTTTGCGTCCCTCCGAACCCTTGGATCAGCGAATTGGAATTGTGGGGATTGATGAGGAGGATGTGAAAAAAATTGGGCAACCGATTCTTCCGGATCAGATTTATGCTCAAGCTATTACTAAACTTAAAACCCATAACCCCAAAGCCATTGGTCTGGATGTTTATCGGGATTTACCCGTACAACCGGGTCATCAGGAATTAGTTAAAGTCTTTGAAACAACCCCCAATCTGGTAGGAATTGAGAAAGTGGTTGGGGATAAGCGTCAGGATGCTGTCGCCCCACCCCCAGTATTGAAAGCCCAAGGACAAGTCGGTGCTAATGATGTTGTTTTTGATGCCGATACTAAAGTCCGACGCGCACTTTTGCAAGTTGAAGATACCCAGGGAAATGTTATTCCCAGTTTCGGATTATATTTAGCCCTTCTCTATCTGGATGCTCAAGGTATTAACCCTCAAGAAATACCGGGAAAACCGAATACCTGGCGGCTGGGAAAAAGCACCTTTTCTCGCTTCCAACAAAATGATGGGGGCTATGTCCGCACAGATGCGGGTGGCTATCAAATCTTATTGAATTATCGAGGCAGCAAGGAACACTTTGAAACCATCTCATTGGATGATCTCCTAGAGGATCGTATCCCTTCAGATTGGGGACGCGATCGCGTTATTCTGATTGGCTTTGTCGGTGAGAGTTTCCAAGACTGGATTTTTACGCCCTACAGTAGCAGTTGGTTCGCTTTGCCAGAACGCATGTCTGGGGTAGAGTTACATGCCAATATTACCAGTCAAATCATTAGTGCAGCGTTAGCAGGACGCCCCCTGATTCAAACCTGGTCTCAACTGCCAGAAAATCTATGGATTTTTTTCTGGTCTACTGTAGGTGCTATTGTCACCTGGCAGGGACGGTATCGGGGGAAAAGAAAACGGGTATCGGTACAACGATTGTTAAGGCTACTTTTGGCAGGGGGTATTGTCTTAGGAAGTACCTATGGCGCGTTTGTAATCGGCTGGTGGATTCCGGTGATTCCGCCTCTGTTGGCTTTATCGGGTTCAGTGGTAGCAATTACCAGTTATCTTGCCCATCAAGTGGGTAAAATTCGTGACACCTTTGGACGTTATCTCACCAATGAAATTGTGGCGAATGTCTTAGAAAATCCTGAAGGGGCTAAACTAGGTGGCGAACGGCGCAAGATTACGATTTTAACATCAGATTTAAGAGGGTTTACTGCCCTGACTGAACGGTTAACGCCAGAAGAGGTGGTGAATATTCTCAACTTTTATTTTGCCACGATGACGGATGTGATTACCCAATACCAAGGAACAATTGATGAATTTCTTGGCGATGGAATTTTAGTTCTGTTTGGTGCGCCGACGCTGCGTGACGATGACGCCCAACGCGCGATCGCCTGTGCGGTGGCGATGCAGTTGGCAATGAAATCGGTCAATGAACGGATGAAGCATCTGGGTTTACCCCCATTGAATATGGGTATTGGGATTAATACCGGGGATGTTGTCGTCGGCAATATTGGCTCACCGAAACGAACCAAATATGGAGTAGTGGGTAGTCAGGTTAACTTAACCTATCGCATCGAATCCTATACGACAGACAGCCAAATTCTTATCTCTCAGTCTACTCTAAATGCGGCGAAATCAGAGGTAAGAATTGATAGTAAAATGCGGGTTCAACCCAAAGGATTGCCCGAACCTATTCCCTTGTATCAAGTGGGAGGAATTGGCCAACCTTACTATTTGTTTTTAGCTAAACCTGACGAGCAATTTCTACCCTTGGTTGACCCGATCCGTTTACATTACACCTTCTTGGAGGATAAGCATGTCAGTGATCTATTTTTTCGCGGAAGTTTAGTCAAGCTTTCTGCCAAAGGTGGCGAGATTCGCTCAGAACAGGTTATGGCGCCTTTGACGAATATAAAAATAAATTTTATGGTTGATGATCGGTTAATTTCGGTCAGTGATGATATCTATGCCAAAGTGTTAAATAAACCCAGTGATGCTCAGTCGTTTTATATTCATTTTACTTTTTTACCGCCGACTATAGAAACGATGTTATCTAATCGTTATAAGTTACTGCGCCAACTTCACAACGAAAGTTAATAATAGACGATAATATTTTAGAGATTCGGGTTGAGTAAGCTGTTCGGTATTTACAGCAGATTTGGGGGTTGATGAGGTACAGTCTCTAAGCAAGATCCCCGACTTCTTGAAGAAGTCGGGGATCTGTCTGTGTACCTCAGGTAAAAAGCTGACATAAATGCTTTTGAAATATTTCATAAAATTTTGCATAGTAATCACTCATTAAGAAGTTACATATTTTAAACAATAGCTTGATAAATCCTTCATACTTTTCCGGTCAACTGTTTAAACTTAGTAAAGTTTAACGCCATATCTTGTCAAGTCTGCCAGAGATATTCTAAGCTATTTAGTAATAAAGCTCAAATTAATTGTTGTATTCATTAAATACAACTGTATTTACTCATCAAAGCTTTGCCTTTTCTAATCCTGACTATTAGTCCAAATTCATTAGAGAATCGTGATGATTAAACTCTGGGAATAGGAATAATTGTAACGTAACCGATAGCATCAGTCTGGCAACCAGTAATCCGAATAGTTTTGGAGTCAAATGTCAGAGGATGATTTCACAATTACCGCGCCTAAGTTAATCCTTTCGATTCTCCGTATAATACCTACACTCATCATCAGTCAAATGCTGTTAGCTTCCTCGAACCCAACCCAGAAAAACGTTCTAGTTATCACTCATTCAAAACATGCCAAACTTGGGCGTATTGAACCTATGCTCAGGCAGAAAGGCTATAGACTTGATATTCGCTGCCCACGTTTTCAAGAAAACCTACCCGCAACCCTAGACAGTCATGAAGCCGTAATCATCCTCGGTGGTGTGATGAGCGCTAACGATAGTAACACTCTACCATTTATTCGTACAGAACTGGAATGGATTCCCAAAGCCCTCGATTCCCAAAAACCATTTCTGGGAATTTGCCTCGGTGCTCAGTTATTAGCTCGCGTTCTTGGTGCAACCGTAGCTCTCCATCCTGAAAAGAGAGCAGAAATCGGTTTTTTTCCGATCAAACCAACAGAAATTGGACAAACTTATTTGAGGAATCCGTTACATGTCTATCATTGGCATTGCGAGGGATTTGAGGTTCCAAAGGATGCGGTTTTGCTGGCACAAGGTAACACCTTTCCCAATCAAGCTTTTCGCTATGGCAAAAATGCCTATGGATTGCAGTTTCATCCGGAAGCCACTTTAGAGATCATTCGTCACTGGATTACTGAAATTGGTCAAGGTTGGCTGAACCTGAATGGCGCTCAGTCTCCGCAGGAACAGATGCAAATGTACGCGCTTTATGAGCACGCGATGGAAAACTGGTGCAAAGATTTTTTGGACATCTGGATACCGGAACCCACTGGCACTCGTCAACTTGCTGCTCACCACCCCTGTCTCATACAAGCCGCTTGATATTGCTTAAAATCACATCCCCAGACTAATTCTAGAAGTCATTATACCAGTTCTCTTGTGCTTTATTCAGCTCTAAAAAATTGGTGTTCGCTTAAGAATTGGGGTAGGTTTCCCTAAGTAAAACCCTTGGGCATAATCCACACCTAACGCCTGCAATCGTTCCAAAATTGCCACATTTTCCACGTATTCAGCAATCGTCTTAATTTGCTTCGCCTTAGCCATTTGGACAATCGCCGAGATAATCGCTTCAGAGATAGGATTATGCACGAGATCTCGCACAAACATGCCATCAATTTTGACAAAATCTAACGGTAATTCTTTAAGATAGGCTAAACTGGACATGCCTGTACCAAAATCATCCAAAGCAAACTGACAACCCAGGTTTTGCAAACGCTGGATAAATTGCCGGGTTCTGTCTAGATTGATTAAGGCTACCGTTTCAGTAATCTCGAAGACTAAACTACTGGGAGGAACCGGATGATTAATCACGGCGTTTTCCAGAAAATCGAGAAAGTTGTCATCATTGACACTGGAACCAGACAGGTTAAACGCAATAATACACCCACAATAATAATCCCTTGCCCAACAACCCATACATTTACTCGGGTGATAAATGCCATTAAAAAAGGATTCCAGCACCCAACGATCAATGGATGGCATTAATCCTGATTCTTCGGCACAGGGAAGAAAGTAATTGGGTGGGATAATTCTACCATCTTGTCCCACCATGCGGATTAAAATTTCCTTGTGAACATGACCCTCGTCTCCCTGAAGGAGAGGGAAAATCGGTTGAAAGTATAAGCAAAACCGATCTTCTGTCAGGGCAGATTGTAAGGCTTGACGACTGGTTGATTCTTGACAGAGATTTTGTTGCACATTTTTCACCTCCAATTTGTCACCTGCTGCTCTTTACCTAAATGCTACCAGAAAGGTGATTTGAGAACAGGTTATAGGGATAACAGTTAAGCGTGAATGAGGGGCGAAACAAACTGATGTGGCAATTCTCAATGAGTTATGGAATCGTCTGTTCCCAGTTAAGCGTTCCTTTGACTCACCAAAATATTTGCGACTCAAGTCGAATCGCTATGGGTTTATTGTTGGGATAAGCGTTTAACGGTTGTACCCCCTAAGCGCTGATCCGCATCTTCCAGTAAAGTAGGAATTGTATCAGCATGGGGACTCTGGTGTAAACATGCCTGAAGGTTGATTTTTCTGATTTGATCGGCTTTAGCACCCGGAAACCAATGTCCCGCATTGGTTAAGAGGTTGTAACGCATTTTAGCATATTCAACCATATCATAGGCGATCGCTAAATTTCTCAGCCACAAAATCACCGGGATATTCACACCGCCAGGGGTTTCCTCGTGGCTGGGTAAACCGATGTGCCAGGTTTTGAACCAGTCTTCTCCCAGGCGTGCGATCGCGGCGGCTTCTAATCGTGCCACAATTGGGGGTAATATGTCATCAACCTGATCCCATAATTCAACGGCTTTCAAATGTTCATCAAAATCACTCGGGCGAGATGCACCTAAACTCAAGGTATGCACCTGGGGATGAGACAGGCAAAATAAATCATTAAATACCATTGGACTCAAGGGTTGACAAAGTTCAACTAATCGCTGTGGCGGTTTATACAGCATTCCCCCTTTATCCGACGGACTAATAATAAAAACGCCCATATCGTGACGAGTTGCGGCTTCAATTGCCGCCCAATTAAACTGATTGATATAGTACCAGTGCAGATTGACATAATCAAACTGATCGGTTTCAATAGTTTTGACTATTAAATCCGTAGCACCGTGGGTAGAAAAGCCAATAAACCGCACTTTTCCTTGGGCTTGTAACTGACGCGCTACATCCAGACAGCCTCCCGGACGAATGCTATCATGGAGCAATTGCGGCGTGTTTATACCATGAACTCCCAGCAAATCAACATAGTCGAGTTTCAGGAATTTCAACGATTGCTCAAACTGACGCCGAAATTCTTTGGGGTCTGGTTTAGGACTAACTTTGGTCTGGACAATTAATTGATCACGGGGAAATTTGGGCAAAATTTTGCCTAACTGCATTTCTGATGTGCCGTAACCCCGCGCTGTTTCAATATGATTAATTCCCACGTCAATCGAGCGACGAATGGTTGCTTCTAAGTTGCGTTGATTATCTTTCGGAATTAACCAGGCGGGCATATCTTTCCATTTGAATTGATAGCGCATTCCGCCACAAGAGAATACTGGCATGTGTAGTTCGGTGCGTCCAAATCGTCTGTACTGCATCATAAAAACGTTTAGAAGTCAAGTCCTTAACGGGTGAATCTTAAAAATTTGTATTCAACCTATCTTCACTTTAAGCCAAAGCCAAAATATCTGGCGATGGGGACGGTGGAAAAAAGGCAAGTAGGTGGACACAATTAAAGTTAGCGGTGGAGATTAGGGAACAGGGAACAGGGAACAGGGAACAGTAAGGGTTTGAGGGTTGTTTACATAAGTTAATCTAGTTAAGATTATTTCCACCAACTTACTTAGAGTCTCCGCAACGCTGTCCAATGACATGATTAGAAGGTAACTGGGTATCAGGACGTGATCACAATTTCACCAAAGATGAACAGATAGGCTTGACTCGCGCCTTGACGTTCCCCCTCGCCTTCTTCCCAAATCGTCTCTAACTCCATTTGGCATCGTAATGTTTGGCATTCCATCATGTTTTAACCCTTGTCTATAATTAAAGTAAATGTCACTGACTTAAACGGGGTTTGTAGTAGGCACTTTAGTGCCATTATAATTAACCTGTTGTAACAGCTAAGGGATTCAGCTATTGAGAGTCACAGTGTTTGACTGGACATTATCCCCCGACTAAGGAAGTAGGTAAAACTAACATAAACTCGATTAAGTGATGCTACTCATCTTCAATCCCTTACAGAAGACCAATAACCAATGACTAATACATTTCCTCATGGTTACGCTTTACTGATTGGTGTAGGTGAATCCGCTTACCCGAAATGGTCACTCCCGGTGACAGTAAAGGATATGCACGCCATTCAGTCGATTCTCACTGACCCGAATCTTTGTGGATATCTGAATGATGAACAGCATATCCGTTTATTATATGATGCTGGGGCAACTCGTCAGGCGATAGTTGATGGATTAACCTGGCTGAAAGCACAAGCGGCGGCGGATACGGAGGCGACAATTATTATCTATTATTCGGGTCACGGGTGGCTGGATCAATCGACGGGTGAATACTACTTAATTCAACATGATATTGAAGCTGTGGATATCCCCGACTCGGCGGTGTCGGCTCAAGCCTTTACGGAAGCAATACGCCAGATTTGTGCCAAACGATTGCTAGTGATTATTGATAGTTGTCATGCTCAAGGTATGGCGACAGCCAAGGATAAAATTGTACCGATTAAACTGCCCACAGATTTTGCACAGACGGCGTTACCGAAACAGTTTATTGCGGAACTGAAACAGGGAGAAGGACGAGTTGTTTTTACGTCGTCGAGAGGCACACAGTCGTCTTGGATTCGTGCAGATGGGGCGATGAGTGTCTACACCTATCATTTAATCGAAGCGCTACAAGGGGCGGGAAATCAACCGGGAGATACAGTGGTGCGGGTGTCGAATTTGATGAATTATCTGGGGAAAGCGGTTCCCGAAACGGTGCAGCAGGAGTATCAGCAAGAACAAATCCCTTTCTTTGATTTAGCCACCGAGGATTTTGCGGTGTCACTATTGCGGGGAGGGAAGGGTTTACCGGAGAATGGATGGGAAGCGGTAGAAGCGGATGTGGCTGAAACGATGGGGAGAGTTATTGCAGGTAGAGATGTGGCTATAGCGTCGGGAACTCAAACCGTTGATAGTTCGGGTTCGGGTAATGTGAATTTCGGGAATATTGCCCATGCTGGAGAGATTAGGATAGAGAAGAGTTCGTAATTCGTAATTCGTAAAATCGTAGAATTGTAAAATCGTAAAATCGTAAAATCGTAGGGTGCGTTAGCGACAGCGTAACGCACCGTTTTTAAGTAAAATTGCAAAATCGTAGGGTGCGTTAGCGACAGCGTAACGCACCATTTTTAGCTTCTATATATCCCAAATACTGTTAAACATCTCTGGAACTTCCCTCATCCCCCAATTAGGCGGATAAACACCTTGAGTGATAAATCGATGAATCGTTGAAAATTGCCAATCCTGCGGACTCTGGCATAATTGATGTCGCACCGGATTGTAATGAATATAATCGCAATGATTAGCCAAATCTCTATCATCCCGAATCAGATGTTCCCAAAATCGCCTTTGCCATAGATTGCCTTCTTGTCGTTTTTGTCGAGAGGCAGAAATATCGGCATAAATTTCTAATTGGTTGCCGTATCGTTTCGTCACAAAGGTTTTAATTAATCGCAGTCGAGTTGATAAATCGCCATCTCCTGCTGGTAATGTCCATAAACAATGGAAATGATTGGGTAAAAGTACAAAGGCGTTGATAGTGAAGGGATGGTTTTGACGAACATGGGTGATTGCAGTGCGGAGTGCAAGTCGTGCGATATCGCTGATTAGCCAAGGTTGACGATGATGTGTGACTTGGGTGAGAAAATAAGTACCACCAGGATGTTTGGTTCGGCGGTAGTTAGGCATGGGTATTTTGGGGTGAGTTGTTTATTTTAAAATACCATCGACGGGTTTTGATGGTTGGTTCGGTGCGTTACTTTGTTAAGGTATCCGACGGGTTTTGATGGTTGATGGTGGGTTCGGTGCGTTACGCTGTCGCTAACGCACCCTACGGTTCTACGGTTGATGGTGGGTTCGGTGCGTTACGCTGTCGCTAACGCACCCTACGGTTCTACGGTTGATGGTGGGTTCGGTGCGTTACGCTGTCGCTAACGCACCCTACGAGTTCTGATGACCAAGATTGAGCAATTACAGGCAATTCTTAATCGAGTCGCTACCCATTCCTACACTGAAGCCGATATTATCGCGCTGCGGGATGCGGTGATTGTTCGCGGTGACCAGATTGTGGCGCAAGAGGGAGATCACAATATTAATATCGGTCACATTGGTCAGGCTGGGGATATTCAAATTAATCCGACCTATTATGGTGCTGATGCCGAGACGATTAAGGCAATCTTACAAGAGATAGTATCAGAGCTTCAGCCTCAACCCACAGGAATTCCCCAGAATCTTCCCCTCAGTGGTGTGGTTCAATTTGTGGGACGAGAATCCGCCTTGGCTACGCTACATCAACAGTTACAGGATAATCAGCAGGTTGCCATTTCTGCGGTGGCGGGGATGGGAGGTGTGGGGAAAACGGAATTGGCGCTGCAATATGCTAGGCGCTATTCCCATCGGGAAAATGTTCCGCCAGAATCGGTGTATGAGGGTGGGGTGTGCTGGTTGGATGGGCGAGGGGTGGATTTAGGGATTCAGATTGTCCAATTTGCCAGAACTTATTTACCCTTATCGATTCCAGAGGGGTTAGAGTTACCGCTTCAGGTGGGGTACTGCTGGCGAAATTGGCTACCGCCGGGACAGGTGCTGATTATTATTGATGATGTCACGGATTATCAGCAAGTGCGGCAGTATTTGCCCTCGGAGGCTTCTCGGTTTAGGATGCTCATCACGACGCGGTTAGACTTGGGGGCGTCGATTCGCCAGTTACCCCTGGATGTGCTGAAACCGAGAGCAGCATTGGCGTTGTTAGAATCACTGATTGGACGAGAACGGCTGCAACAGGAACCCTGGGAAGGGCGGAAACTCTGTCGCTGGTTGGGATATTTGCCTTTGGGTTTGGAATTGGTGGGGCGATATTTGCGGCGAAAACGGGATTTATCGTTACAGGAAATGTTATCTCGGTTGCAGGCGAAACGGTTGGAACAGTTAGCGCTGAAAAAGCCGAAGTCAGAGGATGATATGACGGCGCAATTGGGGGTAAGAGATGCGTTTGAGTTGAGTTGGCAAGAATTAGATGAGTCAGCGCGGGAATTGGGGATAGGGTTAAGTTTATTTGCGGCTACGCCAATTCCCTGGCGATTGGTGGAGGGGTGTTTGGCGGAGATTGATGCAGAGGAGTTGGAGGAAATTAGGGATTATGGGTTGGTGAATCTGCATTTAGTGCAGCGTCAAGGGAAGGAGTTGTACCAATTACATCCGCTGATTCGGGAATTCTTGATTAGTAAACGGGAAGCGTCAGGGATAGCGGATGGGTTGAAGCGGGAATTTTGTCGGGTGATGGTAGGGGAGGCTAAGGGAATTCCGCAGACGCCGACATTGGCAGAAATTAAAGCAGTCAATCCGGTTATTCCTCATATTGCAGAAGCGGCGACGAGTCAACAAGACTGGTTGACGGATGATGATTTAATCTCGCCCTTTGGTGGTTTGAGTCGTTTTTATGAAGGTCAAGGACTCTATAATCAAGCTGAACCTTGGCGTAAGGATTGTGTATCCGTCACTGTCCAGCGTTTGGGAGAAAATCATCCCGATGTTGCTACTAGCCTGAATAATTTAGCAGGATTATACCGTTTTCAAGGACGCTACCAGAAAGCTGAACCGCTTTATCTAAAGGCTTTAGCACTATTCAAACGCCTGCTGAAAAAAAAACATCTTGATGTTGCTACTAGCCTGAATAATTTAGCAGGATTATACGAATCTCAAGGACGCTACGAGGAAGCTAAACCTCTTTATCTAGAGGCTTTAGCACTGACAAAACTTCTCCTCGCAGAAAATTATATCTTTGTCGCTACTAGCCTGAATAATTTAGCAGGATTATACGAATCTCAAGGACATTACGAGAAAGCTGAACCTCTTTATCTAGAGGCTTTAGAACTAAAAAAACTTCTCCTCGCAGAAAATTATATTTTTGTCGCTACTAGCCTGAATAATTTAGCAGGATTATACAAATCTCAAGGACATTGCGAGAAAGCTGAACCTCTTTATCTAAAAGCCTTAGCATCGTACAAACGCCTGCTAGAAGAAGATTATATCTCTGTCGCTACTAGCCTGCATAATTTAGCAGGATTATACAAATCTCAAGGACATTACGAAAAAGCTGAACCTCTTTATCTAAAAGCCTTAGCACTGTACAAACGCCTGCTAGGAGAAAATCATCCTTCTGTCGCACGAAGCCTGCATAATTTAGCAGCACTCTACGATTCTCAAGGACACTACGAGAAAGCTGAACCTCTATTAATAGAAGCCTTAGAGCTGACTAAACGTCTGCTGGGAGACAATCATCCCGATGTCGCTTCCAGCCTGAATAATTTAGCTTATCTATACAATGCTCAAGGGCGTTACAAGGAAGCTGAACCTCTTTATTTAAAAGCTTTAGCGCTGTACAAACGCCTGCTGGGAGAAAATCATCCCCATGTCGCTTCCAGTTTGAATAATTTAGCAGGAGTCTACTATTGTCAAGGACGCTACGAGAAAGCTGCACCTCTGTTAATAGAAGCCTTTGCACTGTACAAACGCCTGCTGGGAGACAATCATCCTCATGTCGCTTCCAGCCTGCATAATTTAGCAGGACTCTACGAGAATCTAGGACACTACGAGAAAGCTGAACCCCTTTATCTAAACGCATTAGCACTGAGAAAACGCCTGCTGGGAGACAATCATCCCGATGTTGCGACTAGCCTGAATAATTTAGCAGAACTCTACCTTTTTCAAGGACGCTATGAGGAAGCGGAACCGCTTTATCTAGAGGCTTTAGCCATTGCCGATCGCACGTTAGGATCTAATCATCCTAATACTGTCACTTTCCGTAATAATCTGCAACTCCTGCACTATAGATTAGACCATTCTCCCTGATGGCGCTGATGGAAGTGGCTGGCAAGATTTACGCCGTACATCAATCATATAGCGCTACGCGCCAGGGAATAGGCAATAGGCTTTCTTGCAATAGTGAAGACAAAAGCTTACTTGACAAGGGATTGGCAATGGTGCGTTACGCTACTAGCGTGACCCAGCTAAAATGATGGAATAGATTTGTTTTGTAGTGAGGGAACCTTAGCCCTCTCTAGCTAGGCGTTAAAGCACGCTTTGTGCTTACTACAAACAAGCGCGAATCGCTCACAATCGGATCAGCGTTTTAAGGTTTATCACTCTGGAACTCCCGACATAAAATCCTCTGACAGGCTAATCAATTACTGGCAAGCTTTTGGATTCTTTCCGTCTTGTGATCAGGATAGGGCGTGGGGAATAGAGAATGGTAACGCTAAGATCATCAAGCAGAAAACAATCGGGTTAAAAGTCGCTTAGCGAAACGCTTGGAGCCAGGTTTGGAAGATAGAAATCCGCCTAAAATTCGCCGGATAATCCATTGGTTTGCTGTTGGACGTAATAAATAAAGTAAGTGTCGAAACCCAAAGAAAAATAAGCCAATCATTACCAAAGCAGCAATCAGCATAAAAGGGGTATTCAGGAAAACTGGGATAAAGGGAATCACTAGCAGCATAGCAATCAGCAACGCCAATCCCAAGGCGAGTCCATTGATTAACCGAGTTAACGGCAAAAATGTACCAAAACGCAACTGACTCATGATTTGTTCAATTAACCAATAATGCGCCGCTGAAATCTGATGGGAAAACTTGGGACGTTCTAGACAATTGCGCTGGATTTGATGCATAATATCACCATCCATACCAATCACACTTCGCATCAGCGCCTCTTGGGAGTTGCCGCGCTGATAGTACGTACAAAAGCTGAGTCCCGATTGCCAACGGTTTTCGTCATCAATGAGAGCGTAATATCGCAAATCTGTGAGTAATTGGCGGGAAAGCTTCAAGGAATCCCCCATCTGTTGAGCCTGTTGAATCTGATGTAGAATCTCTTTATCTAAGGTGAAGCGAATTCCGTGAAACAGAACCTGAGAGCGAGAAATGCGTTCTACCTCAATTTGAATACAAGAGGCGATCGCTAAATTCTGACGTGGAGAAAGCAGGTGAGACGGTGATGCTAAACGAGGATGCTGATTCATAAACGTCAAACCGTGTTTCCTTTTCCCTGCGTGCAGCGCTATACCTTAGGACTTATGTAGTGTAGCTTTGATTAGACCAATAATAAACTCCAACAGTCCCCGCCATTGTCGTTCACTGGCGATGACTCCCTCTCGGTGAATTTGCAGAATAACCTCTTTCTGGGGATGGTGAAACAGGGATTGATCATAACGGTTGATCACATCGCCATCGAGTTGAATCACGGTTTGAGCGCAAATCGTATCCGTGGCGATCATCCGTTGAATCATCTCAACTTGATCGGGTTGTTGAGAAACTAAACGTAGTACCGTCTGATTCCGATCATCCAAAGCGGCTTTGAGTTCCGCCAGTTTACGCAACCCGCGTAAAAAACGACAGTTCCCTAACAGTCGTTGAATAGCAACAATTGTCTCTGGACTTTTCAGATCCAGGGGATTGGGGAGACGAGTGGGAGTACGCTCAAAGTCATGGGCGAAACTGGAGTTATCCTGCTCATACACCGTCGGATCATGAAGTTCCGAGGTTGGATCATTCAACAGCCCCCGATACTCCCGTTCTAGACTGGTGCGTAACTCCAAGTAGCGATCGCGTAATGACTCGTGGATACCTTGTTGTTCTAAATACTCTGGCGAAATCGGGTAAATATCCCGGTAGGCTTCCCAGGCAATAAACTTATGACCACTAATATGATCCACCACGATCGTATTCACTTCTAGCGCCGTGAAGTCGATCAGTGTGTCACCTAACGACTGCAAGAAATGATTAATATTTCGATTCACACCCGAATTATTGCCTCGGCTTTTAGAGACGGGTACATCTGAATGCTCTTGTCGATTGCGATTGGTCATCAACCCACACCTTTTTAGAACACCTGTTCAGTCATCCAATCATCTACCGAAATTTCCCGAAAATGGAAACCTTCGTGACTCAACGTATTTGCGGGAATCCTCGCCCTCAACTCTCGTAGGGCGAGGAGGGATAGCGGGATGCCCGAAGAATGAAGGCATCCAATTTTTTTACGCTACGCATAAACCGTTATTCCTCCTGATTAACTTGATCTTGCTGGGTGCAAATTGCCCGATACGTTTCCAGGTATAGTCGCAAACGGAAACATTCTTTTTCTTTTTGGTATCGGTAAATCCGCTGACGTAGCCGATGTAGACTTTCCCAGCTTTCTCGGCTCTAACCAAATCACCAATCCTTGCTCCATAAGGTGTAATCGTCCCACCCTTACGCTTCCTGACTCCAGACTTATCTGGGACTTCAAAGTGCAGTTGACGGCGGAAAAATCCGTACTCTTTCCCCCGCTTAACTGCACCAGGACGGGTGATGATTTTAAATGGGGAAGGGGTCACGTTGACGCTGCCCTTGTGGGTATAACCATGGGAGTTAAAGCCAGTAAATGGGACATACTTGACGAAATATCCACAAGCTAACGCCACTCCATCAACTGCGTGGGTCTCTGGTTTAGCTATGGACTTGTTCGCCTTATCTTTTTCTAACCCTAGTTGGGTTCGGAGTTGGGATGTGCCGTTACCATTCTTCTGCCAACCATGCCGGACATAGACAGGGGCAATTTTTTCCATCTGGGATATCGCCCAATTCTGACCTGTCATCACCGAGGAGAAACCCTTCCCCGACTTGGCGCGTTTGCGTTTAGTCTGATCTATGTCGGCTGTGACCCGTTCATACCCAATTGCAGTTACTGGAAATATCGCCGCCAACTCTTTGACTACCCGTAATTCCAACTGTCGGGAGGCTTTAATAGATGGGGGAAGTTTGCACTGTTTGCGGTTATCGAACCTGCATTGTCGGTGGTTACGCAGCTTAAACGGAACGCTCCGGTTAATCCGCCGTCCCCGTCGTCCCCGTCGTAACATGGCGCGGGTTTCCATCCGTTTTTTAACCCGCCCAAATGGGAGGATAAGGTGTAGTTGCAGCAGGGTACACCTTCGGGACTGAACCCCGACACCGGAGTAGGACTTACCCGGATCGACCCCTACAGCGATTGGCTGCACTTCCTCAGCCGATGGTGGTGTGGTGAGTTGGACATAGTAAATGTCCAAGTCTGACCATTTTCCTACCGCCTTACCTTCTTTGACCCACCGTCTAGCCCTAGACGGCTTGGTAGGCATCAGTGGCTTTCCTTGTTTGCTAACTACTGGAACACGATTCATAGAGATAATCCATTCGTGTAATGTTTACGTCTCTTAAGGCATTGATAGGGGTGTGTCCTGGAATTAGAGGGTGTTCAGAGATTCCTGAACCTACATGTAATCCGAACTAGAGAAGCGTTCGGAAGTGATTATCCCCTACCAACTCATGCCCTATTCATGACTTCGGAGCAGGTTATCTCTGCCAATCCGCGTCTTCACGAAGTAAGGCGCGGTTCATGAATTGTATCGCTCTACGTAGTCGGAATCTCTCCCCCAGCTCCCAGACGTAGCATGCTACGTCTCTACATTGCTTCCTCTGCTTCCCCTAGGGTTCCTGATGTTTATCCTGAAAGGGGCTAGGAGGTGGAGGCGGTGGTGGTTCTCCTGGCTGCGTTGATTTAGGCTTCTCCTGCCAGTCTTCCTCTGGATGGCTTAGGGGATCAAAATCATCCATGGAAAATTCCTCCAAGGAGAGTTCCTCGAATTCATAATCCGGCTCATTCACATTTTCATCCACCTTTTCGGCGGCTTGGTTTTGATCCCCCAATAAATCCATGGGATCAGATGATTCTGACGTCAGTTCTTTTTCCTCAGACTCTTCGGGTAAAGCACCTAACCCTTCCAGGGGATCACGGCTAGACTCAGCGGTTTGGCTTTCACTCAAGTCTGACCATTCAATCTCACTATCAACCTCAGTTAAATCGGAATAGGGTTCAAGTTCCTCAACGGCAAATTCATCCCAGTCTTCCTGAATATTTAACTCCGAGGGAGACTCCTCCACAGGTGGAGGTGCAGCAAAGGGGTCAAAGTCTTCTACTAAATCACCCCAGTCTTCATCCGTCTCCATCTGGGCAAAAGAGCGATCGCCTAATTCCGGTTCATCTACTACCCAATCATCCCAGTCGGTATCGTCGTCTGTATCTTGGAGTTCTGCTAAGGAGTCCAAACTGGGCATTTTGTTCGCCGATTCCGGTTCCCTCGGTGTGGGTTCAATGTCTGTCTGGGGTGGGATATCCGGTTCAGCCGAGGGGGGCGACTCCAATTCCTCAAGTTCCAAGGTTCCCCAATCTTCGTTGAGAACCTGCCAATCTTCCTCGTCTAACTCCGCTGTGGGGCGATCTGGGGTTGGTTCAGGTTCAGCTTCTGCTTCAATGAATTCGTCTCTCACATCCTCAGTGACTGAGGACTCTTCCTCCTCTAGAGGTGGGGGTGGAGGAGGGGGTAATGACTCCAGTAAATCTAGCACCGAGTCATCCTCATCTTCCTCATCTTCTTCCTCGGCTTCGTCTTGTTCCTCCCACGATGTCGTTGTCTCTGGCGAGGGAGTCGATTCAGGAACGACCGCTTCCTGAGTCTCCTGAGTCGTCAACTCTGGCGTCTGGGCGGTCAAGTCGGCGGCTATAGGGGCGATTCCCGCATCCGGCGGGGCGGCTGTCTCTTCAGGAGGGAGGGATAAGGACGGGTAGTCTACCTCACTCAACCCCGTCTGATCACGTTGCAGCGCGATTAAAATCTCAAAAAGCTTTTGCAAGCTTTTAATATTATTCTCAACCAGCTGATTGCCATGTGCCACTTGGTCTACATGAAAGGGGAGGAGATCTCGGTAAGGACCATTGCCAATAAACTGATCCCCAATCTCATTCGCGATCGCTCCCTCAATCGTATTAATTTGAGTTTGCAGGCGATAACCCGGTTGGGCAGCTGTTTCGGCGTGTGCTTCAGTATCAGCAGCCACCCAGGTGGTAATTTTCAACTGAACGGCTTCCGCCAAAGCCCCAGCAAACGCTTCTTCAACCTTGCCTGCTTTGAGTTGTTGCCTAAAATCCTCACTCGACGCCATAATACACTCACCTGAAATTTGGGCGATTACTAATACAGAAACTGCCAGATTTGTCAACCTCTATATTCAAGATTAGGGCAAATTATCCTGACTCGAAGGCGACAAAGCTGGATTGGTCTCCCGAAGACGCGGCTGGGTTGACTGTTGAGGTTGATACTGCACGCGAGTCAACACAGTAAACAGTTGTTGCAAGTTTTCCAGATTATTCTGGATAATCTGGCGTCCTTCCTGAACTTGCTGGGTATGAAATTGGCGTAGTTCCGTGTAGGGACCATTGCCGATAAATTGAGATCCTACCTCATTATCGATGGAGCCTTCCACAATATTAATCCGGGTACGCATACAGGAATTAGCCGCCGGCTTCTCTGTTTGGGGCGAATTGGCGGAAGCCACCCAGGTCGTAATTTCCAACTCCACCGATTCCGACAAGGCTAGGGTAAAGGCGTCCCCAATATTCCCTGCCTTTAGTTTCTGTTTAAATTCTTCGCTGGTTGTCATGTAATTAATCTGCTCCAGCTATATCAGCTCAACAATATACTCAAAGTGCTTTGACTATAGCAAACTTCCGCCTCTACTCTCTACCTTACCTGTTCCCTGTTCCCTGTTCCCTGTTCCTTGACTACCAAAAATCCGTCACGCCATAACCTAGCTCACTCAGCATCTGGTACAACAGGGGTAAACTCAGACCAATAACATTACTATGGCAACCGTCTAGTTTTTCGACAAATAAGCCGCCCCGCCCTTCCAGCGCAAAGCAGCCCGCGCATTTAAGCGGTTCGCCTGTCGCCACATACGCTGCAATCGTGCGATCGCTAACATTGGCAAAGTAGACTCGTGTTATCCCACAACGGACAATTGTTTTATCCTCAGATACATCTATTAAGGCATGACCCGTATAAAGTTCGCCCACTCTACCCCGCATCATCTGCCACCGGGCGATCGCTGCTTGGGGATTGGCAGGTTTCCCGTGGATTTCACCCTGAATGCTTAACACTGAATCACAGCCTAACACTAGCGCCTGATTAAATTTAGGCGCAACGGTTTGGGCTTTGTGCCATGCCAATGTATTGACTAACTCTACCGGATCAGTAACTTTAACCTGAGATTCATCAAAATCACTTTGACAAACGATTGGTTCAATGCCAGCATTTTGCAATAAACGGCGGCGTGCTGGCGAAGCGGAAGCTAAAACAAATTTTCTCATTCGTCATTCGTCTTATGTCATACTCGCTTCCCCAAAAGAAGCAAACTACATCATTTGTTATGTTTGTTGCATTGATCTTGACAAATGATCCCTAATCTAATAAACATTAAACGAACTAACAACTTGGGTAAACAAGTCTTTGACTTTATCCCAACGTTCTTCGGTAGTTGAAGCATTCAGGGTATAGAGCTGATCATGGCTAACGACGGCTGTGGCTAGGTCATGCCGATTTTGAGTGGGGAGTTGAACGCTATATTCGAGAAGATAATAGGTTTTATCTCCTTGTGATTGCGCCTTAGCATCAACTAATTCAACTTGACGATTAGAATTTGCTGCCGACAGCACATTTTGTTGGAGTTGGTAACCGACTTCCCCAGGCGTTCCTAAATCGGTGAGGCTTGTATTTTCGGGAACGGGGTTAATCACCACACTGACATTTTCGGTTGGCTCGATCAAATCCCGAAATACAACATCGGGTCCATCAGTGACTTTAATCGGCACCCAACCATTCGGATAGAGAAACTCATAACCGTCAGCCGTATCGACATAGCTTTTCAGTCCACTCACGCCGACGGTGCAGCCATGCAGACCTAAGCTCAATACGAGCAGCAAAATGGCGGCAATGGTCTTGAGCATCTTTTTATCCTTTGAATTGGTGCATTTTGATTGTCTCATCTTCTGGGTACACTTGAGTAGGATTGAGCTTTTCAGTAGGTAGGGACAATAGTTAACGGCTGAGAACTCGCTCCCGAAAAGAAGCAAGCTACGTCTTATGTCTTATGTCAGGATTTGCTGTACTCAGAAATGGTAACAAGCCTCAAATCCTCACTGTTGCCCGTTCCCCATTCCCTGTTCCCTTGCCCTCATGCTCAAAGGAACCACTCTAGGAAGGTTTACGTCGGTATACTGTAAAACTTGCTCAAGCTGACCCTCTTAACATTACATTAAAGCGAAAAACGAAAACAACGATGAACCCAACCTATCGCATACTGACCATTCTTGGATTAATGACTGTCCTGACTGGATTCTCGGAAGCGGTTTGCGCTCAACCGCCAATCAGGGTTGTGCAGGAAGCCTCGTCAGAAGAGTCAAAAGCCGTACAACTGTATAACCAAGGCGTCGATAAATTAGAAAAGGGTGATTATGCGGGTGCAATTTCTGACTTCGGTGATGCTTTACAACTGAATCCCGAAGATGCGGATACCTACTATAATCGCGGCTACGCTTATCATAGTCTGGGTAATTACGACGCTGCCATTTATGACTATACCCAAGCCATTGAGTTAAATCCCGATTTCAGTCAAGCCTATAGTAACCGAGGTTATACCCATTTTGTGCGCCAAGATTATCAAAAAGCGATCGCGGATTTCACCAAGGCGATTGAAATTGAACCGGATAATGACACGGCGTACATGAGTCGAGGACAAGTTTATGATCAATTAGGCAATTCTGAAGCGGCTCTCAACGATTACGCCAAAGCGCTGGACATCAATCCCGACAATGCTCGCGTTTATTATAATCGGGGACTAACCCACAATCGCCTGGAACAATATGAAGACGCGATCGCTGATTATACGAAGTCGATTGAACTGCAATCCGACTTTGCCGAAGCGTATTACAGTAGAGGTCGGACTCAATTCAGCTTAGATAATCTCGACGCAGCTACGGCTGATTTACAGAAAGCGGCTGAACTGTTTCAAGAACAAGGCAGATCAGACAGTTATCAAACGGTTATGAATGAACTGCAAGTGATGCAAGGGGAAGCAAACCCCTGACCCTACTGATTTTGGTAAGTTAGGCTAAATCGAACTAATGTTTCGCGTAATCCTTGATCAGATTTCACATCGTTGTTAGTCCAAAATCGCTGGATTAACAGGGGTGTTCCCGATTTTGGGATTCGCAGAACTTAGCTAACGCTGGATACAGAGACAGCGACGTACATTAATCCACTAACTAAAACTAGAGCCGCAATTCCTAGGAATACATAGTTGCGTTGCTCGGCTTTGGTTGGTGGTTCAGCTTGGTAAACTTTGGGTTCACGGGCAAAGTTATTTAAACGTCCGCCTTCTTCTGTGGTATAGGGCATGAATGATAACCTTCTTTACTCATCTTATAGAATTGTAACAAACTCTCAGTATAAATACTCTCTTATTTGGATAAGAAATTGTTATAGTTGCTAAAAAGTGGCATTAGTACAAGGGCGACCAATCCAAGCTGGGACAAATTTGTTCCCGGTTCTACTGCACTAACCCTCTAATAATCGTTGTACCGAAACCCGAACATCAGGAAATGCCAAGGGCTGAATTTCTCCCATCGTCAGGGTTAATTGGCGGCTATAGTCGCGATCAACAGGTTCACGGAACACTTTCAGGTGTCGGTTTTTTAAGTTGACAACCCAATAGTCCTCAATTCCAGCAGCGGCGTAAGCCTTGCGCTTGATCTCCAAATCTTTAGCAAGGCTGGTGTTAGCAAACTCAATCAGCCAAAACACATCCTCAGCGTAGGGATGGCGCTGGCGATAGATTCGTCCCAGAGGTCTGACGATCGCCAAATCAGGTTCAGGTTCTGAATTGTTCGGTAGGGTAATAGGACGACCTTCCCGGACTTTAGCGCGATCGCCTAAAAGTTGGCTCAGATAAGTCCCACTTTCATCTCCCAGGTAAGCGTGTTCGGGACCCTCCGGGGGCATTTCAATAATTTCTCCATTTAACAGTTCGACATGACGATTGGCTAAAAGACCGACTTCAATCATGCGGTGATAGTCATCTAGCGTCCATTTGGCGGTAGTTACGGTCATCACAGTATCCCTTGCTTCCCCAGCTTCCAGACGTAGCATGCTACGTCTCTACATTGGCTTCCCCAGCTTCCCCAGAAATCAACAGTCCCTAACTAATCGTCCCCGTCAACGGTGAACTTGCACTGGCATAACTTTTAATCGGAATTCGCCCCGCCAGAAATGCCAAACGCCCCGCTTCAGTCGCCATACCCATGGCTTTTCCCATCGCCACCGGATTTTTGGCTAGGGCGATCGCACTATTCACCAGTAAGGCATCTGCCCCCATTTCCATGGCTTGGGCGGCTTCACTGGGCGATCCAATTCCCGCATCCACGACCACCGGAATCCCTGCTTCTTCGATAATAATTTGAATATTTGCCGCCGTTTTAATCCCCTGTCCCGAACCAATCGGCGAACCCAAAGGCATCACGGTGACACAGCCCACCTCTTCTAATCGTTTAGCTAACATAGGGTCAGCATTAATATACGGCAGTACCGCAAACCCTTCTTTCACCAGTTTTTCAGCCGCTTCTAATGTCCCAATCGGGTCAGGTAATAAATATTTCGGGTCGGGAATCACCTCTAACTTGACAAAATTATTATCCTCTTGCCCCAATAACTTTGCCATTTCCCGACCTAACCGCGCCACCCGCACCGCTTCCTCTGCGGTTTTACAGCCGGCGGTGTTGGGTAACATCCAGATTTTTGTCCAATCCAGCGCTTCTGCCAATCCTTCATGACCCGGCGCTTTGGTTTGCACCCGCCGCACGGCTACGGTAACAATCTGACTCCCACTCGCCGCAATACCCTGTTGCATTTGTTCAATGGTGCTATATTTCCCTGTACCGGTCATCAGCCGGGAGTGAAATGTTCGACCGGCAATGATTAACGAGTCAGATGTCGCTGGTTCTGTAACCGAGGGGGTTTGGGGAGATACGGGCGTAATTGGAGAACTGATCATTAAATTTGAGCAGGATTGATGATAAAAGCGATCGTATCGAAAATGGTCTAATAGCGGATCAGCGGTTTGCGTTTCCATCCAGTCTGCCAATAGCTGGGCGGTTATCGGGGCGAGGAGAATACCGTTACGATAATGTCCCGTCGCTAGAGTCAGATTTTCACAAGGGCTGACTCCCAGGATCGGACATTCATCGGGGGTGGCGGGTCGAAATCCCCACCAGCATTCCCGTATTGACCAATCCTGTAGGGACGGATATAACCGTATTGCCCGTGAGAGTAAGGAGTGAATTCCCCCTGGCGTATTATCCGATTGCCATCCCACATCCTCACTGGTGGCACCAATCAGTAATCGCCCATCTCGACGCGGCACTAAGTAGGTATCAGGTCCATACAGCACCCGTTGCAGGGGTAAGGGCTGATGGGGATGGGTTGGGATCTCGACTGACAGCATCTGACCCTTTTTTGGATACACGGGTACAGGTAGCAGTTGGTTTGACCAAGCCCCTGTTGCTAAGACATAGTGATCAGCCTGAAATTCACCAATCGAGGTTCTGACATTACAAACGCGACGATTTTGCTGCTCAATTGCCTCAACGGTAACGCCTTCGCGCAGGTCAATCCCTGATTCTTGAGCGGCTAATCGCAGGGCTTGTGCCAAGGCGCGGTTATCGACTTGCCCATCTTCGGGATACCACCAACCACCAATCACATCTGCCCCTAAACCGGGTTGATATAGATGAATTGCCTGTTTATCTAACCAATTGCCAACCTCAGGGTGAGACGCTGAAGCCTCTTGATAAACTGGGGCGAGAATGCCGCAGGGCAAGTATCCTGTCGCCACACCCGTTAGCTGTTCCAGTTTGGTACACCATTGGGAATAGAGCGATCGCGATCGCCCACATAATTCCCGCATCGGACTGTCGGGAATGGCTTCTGCATGAGGGGCTAACATCCCAGCAGCAGCTAGAGTCGCTGCTTGTTTAAAATTGCGGGTTAATACCGTGACTGTCGCCCCCCGCCACTTCAACTCTAGGGCGAGTGCCAAACCAATCACGCCACCGCCCACAATTAAAATATCACTGGAAAAGTTCATTAGATAAAATGTTAGACGCGCCCTAGCCAGTCCATACAGATTTGATCACGTTACCAGAGAGCCGTAATCGGTTCGGACTCCTCGGTGGCTGCATCAGCGCCTGTATCGGCTTGACCCACTGTTGTTTGAGGGGCTTGGGCTGTACCCTGATTAGTTTGGGCTTGCTCTACGGTTCCAATCGTCGCCGGAGCCTGAGCCGTTGGCTGAGTAGGCTGATTTCCGGCTTCAGCGGTTGTTCCTTGGTCGGTTGCCGTGTCTGGAACCGACTCAATGATTTGGTTCGCTGTGCGGTTTTCACCCCCAAAGAGTCCTCCCAAAAACGGAAGGGATATACCCTGCCAACCTAAAGCTGCTCCGACTACAACGGCAGCAATGATCACTAATCCAATTAATTTATTCATGGTTGTTTCCCTGTAAAGTCTACAGGACTTATGTCCCACCTACATATTAGATAGTTTTTGTACTGGCTTTTTTTACTCGACTGACCCCCTCTCCAGCTAATCCTTCTCAGGTATAGTGGCAACCGTCTCACCGGATTACAATATCTAGTGAGCTAACGACTTTCTATTATATCGCTCCTCTCCACTGTCATTAACTCCTGCTCCCAGACGTAGCAAGAGACGTAGCATGCTACGTCTCTACATTGCTCACAAATATTTCTGCACCACCTGCCATCCGGTATAGGACACCCAGGCAAATCCGACAAATAAAGCAATATTGGTTCCCAGATGAACTGCCCGCGCCCAAGGGTTTTGGGGACTAATCTGGGTGGAACTTGCAGCGGATACCGCCACCAATGCCACCACCGATAACCCGGCAATCAAGTGTCCCGAATGTCCAAGATTGCCATAATGACCGATTGTCCCCACTAAACCAATTGCCAAAAGCAGCAAGACCAAACTGACCATGACCCAACCGATGATGTAGTGTAAGGGTCGTAACCATTTGGGTCTTGGGCGTTGAGCGCGATGGTTGGCGAACAGAACACTGCCCGTTACCGCCAACAGTACATACGCGGCTAAGGACAAACCCATTGACCAAGCCGCTATTTTCCACAACCAGATAAAATCCGGCAGATTCACAAATTCATGCCTCAAATTCAGCCTGTTACTGTCCCCAATGGTAACGCAAGAGGTTGCTCGGCTGAACAACCCCCTTAACGTTTGTTTTTAACTGGCTTTTTTTATCTAGCTAACTGTTGCCACAGCTAAACGCGCTTCGTTTGCTGAGTTATTATTACGAATTGTTTCTGCCGTGATCTTTTTATCGTCAGTTGGTGGTAAAACGTCTTTAGCATCAGAGGACGCTGAATTACCGTCTTGAGCCACAAGTAAGCGAGTGCAAGGGATGGTATCTGAGAGAATCGCACTTGCCATCATGCCTGTGTGAATCTCCAAGAGCGCTTGGGGTAAGGCTTCAAAGACTAAGCGCTGTCCCGGAAACACCACGCGCTCAAAGTACCAATTGGGAATATTGGTGATCCGAGCAATTTGAATCTGACTCGTAGCATTGACGTAGCAACAGACAATGTGAGTTTGATTATCAGAAGGTAGGGGATCAAGTATCTGAGTCATAACTGCTGAGGTTCTAAATGAATCGTTCTTGTTATTACTTCACCTAACTTAGCACTTGTGATCCCTTACCTGTTGTAAATCCGACTACCAATTTAGGTGTATTTTCACTAATCCTGTCGGAAATCGCGTCGGAGCGATCGCCGCTGAGTGGTCAACTTATTCTATCTGTGGGCATGAGAATTTATACCTAAGGCTTAGCCCCTCAATTGGGGCGATTTAGGTAAGATCGCTTAGATTACCTCGCTCAGACTCCCAGATATGCCCCCGACAAAAAAAAATAGCACAAGCTTGAGGTCAGGGCGCGATCTTGTTAAAGTAAAGTTAAGTTATGTGAAAAAGAAATCAATTATCTGAGAAAGCTAGGTTGGGGCTATGTCATTCCCCCGGGTCGGTCAAGAGGCAAACGTCCGCGTACACCGGGTTTTCACCAAAGTTGGAAGAGAGATCTGCCGCGCTCAACCCAACCCACTCTGTTCATAAACGTCGATTTACCCTAGATAAAACTTATAATGTCACCCAAAATTCTTTATGTGCGCCTCCCCTGCAACCCAATTTTTCCGATTGGGGTTGTTTATTTAGCCGATCACGTTCATAAACTCTTCGACCAGGTACAACAGCGTATCTTTGACTTAGGTACTGTACCGCCCCTGGATTTTGCGCGATCGCTCGACGCCTGTATTGACGAATTCCAACCGACGCTGTTGGTATTCTCCTGGCGCGATATTCAAATCTATGCGCCAGTTGGCGGTAGAGGGGGGAACCCGTTACAAAATGCCTTCGAGTTCTACTACGCCAATAACCCCTTGGTCAAGTTACGGGGGGCGATTGGGGGATTACGCCTAGCCGCCGCCTATTATAGTGAACTGTGGCGTAACCTAGGATTGATTCGCCGAGGGCTTAAACGCGCTCGTACCTACAACCCCGAAGCGCGGGTGATTGTTGGCGGCGGTGCGGTTAGCGTCTTTTATGAACAACTGGAGACGAAACTCCCCAAAGGAACCATTGTCTCCGTGGGTGAAGGCGAAACCCTCCTGGAGAAACTCCTGCGGGGTGACGCCTTGGCTGATGAGCGCTGTTATGTTGTGGGTGAAACACAGCCGCGCGATCGCATGATTCATGAACGCCCGACTCCCCTAGAAAAAACCGCTTGTAACTACGACTATATCCAAAGTATCTGGTCGAGTTTCGACTATTATTTCCAAGAAAGCGACTTTTATATAGGTGTACAAACCAAACGCGGTTGTCCCCACAACTGCTGCTACTGCATCTACACCGTAGTCGAAGGCAAACAGGTGCGGATTAATCCCGCCGATGAAGTTGTCGCCGAAATGCGCCAGCTTTATGACCGAGGTATCCGCAACTTCTGGTTTACCGATGCTCAGTTTATCCCAGCGCGGAAGTTTATCGACGATGCGGTGGAACTGTTGCAGAAAATTCTCGACTCCGGGATGACAGACATTCACTGGGCGGCATATATTCGCGCCGATAATCTCACCCCGCAATTATGCGACTTGATGGTAAAAACTGGGATGAACTACTTTGAAATCGGCATTACCAGTGGTTCCCAGGAATTAGTTCGCAAGATGCGGATGGGGTACAACCTCCGCACCGTGCTGCAAAATTGTCGGGATTTGAAAGCAGCGGGATTTAATGACTTGGTTTCGGTCAACTATTCCTTTAATGTAATAGATGAGCGACCGGACACCATTCGCCAAACCATTGCCTATCACCGGGAGTTAGAGCGAATCTTTGGTGCTGACAAGGTGGAACCCGCGATCTTCTTTATCGGACTACAACCCCATACTCATTTGGAAGCTTATGCCTTTGAGAACGATATTCTCGAAAAAGACTATGATCCAATGAGTTTAATGCCTTGGACAGCGAAAAAGCTACTCTGGAATCCCGAACCCCTAGGCTCGTTCTTTGGCGAGGTTTGTCTGCAAGCGTGGCGGCAAAATCCCGATGATTTTGGTCGCGAAGTGATGAAAATTTTAGAGGAACGTTTGGGCTGTGCGGATTTAGAGGAGGCATTAGCGGCTCCGATTGAAGCCTCAGCTAAGACGCCGCCTAAACAACTGGTTACAGCGGGGTAGTTGATTCTATCCGTTTATCGTTAACTCGAACAGCTTGGAGAAATTCCACCCTAAAATGTATCATAATTAACATAAAATCATGGGTTAAAATTCTCCCCTGTTCCCAGACGCGCCATGGCACGTCTCTACACACCCACTTTCCCCTGAACCCCTCAGACAAGGTTTGATCATGCTGCAAGGTTCGATATTACAAAAGTTAGACACAGCTCATCGCGGCGGTAAGCGACCGCTGAATTTTGGTGTTTATCACAAAAACACCCTGATTGCCCTGTGTCATGCCTTGGAAGACTTCATCTTAGAGTCAGAAGGAAAACCTCTGCTAATTGCAGCATTTCAGCAGGGGAAATGGTATATGCAAGAGGCAGAACGCTATGGCGATTTAGCCCAACAGTCGTCTCAAGTGGTGATTCTGGCGACAGCGGAGACTGGTTTTGGGGAACATCCCACCAGCCAACGTTCTAATGTGAGACTATTGAACTTGGATGCTTCTGATCCAGTGGCTCAAGAATGGCATTTGATTATTATGTCAGAGACATACACAGCAATGGTCTTATGTCAAGAGTTATCTGCCGAGGATTACGGCAGCAAAGGACAACCGACAGATGATCGGGAGCGCAAGTTTTATGGGTTCTGGACATTTGAGCCGGAATTGGTTCGGGAAACAGTCGATTTAGCGATCGCCCATATTGAGGGTTATGATCAACAGTTACAACAGCGCCTAACCGACCAAGCCCAAAAGATTACGGCTGCCTTCGGTAGCAAAAAACGCGATGATATTGGGCAGGTTGTGTCTCGCGTCGTCGATTATCTGGAAAGCTTTGAACAAGAATTACACCAAGCTGAGGATGAGCAAATTCAGAACTTGCCCCGTTCCGAGCAAGACTTAGATAATAATCTAGTGTCAAATAAGGTGCAGGCATTTTTGCGGATGGCACAGCTCATCGATCAAGCCGATGTAACTAATCCTATGGCAGCGGCGGAAGTGGCAACCCTGTGTGAAGCGATGGGTCAATTGCTCGATTTACCCGCGTGGCAAATCAAACGGTTGCGATTAGCGGGATTGCTGCATCGCCTCGCGCCGTTACAAGGGGTCAACGATGACCTAGAACCGACAAAATCCACGGTGCAGCAACAGGCGGTTTCTCAACAAGAGGCAATGCCAAAATCCTCGGTTTTGCGGGTCATGCCCCAATTACAGGCAATTGCTAATATTATTACCCACCAAACCGAACATTGGGATGGCTCCGGACAACCGGATGGTTTGGCGTATGATGCAATTCCCTTGGAGTCGAGGATTTTAGCACTAATTACCACATTTCAACAACAGGTGAAGGTTCATCAATCCCAAGAGGCTCCTTTGGCACAAGCACTTAACGACTGTAAGGAGTCAGCAGGTACAGTATTTGACCCCAAACTGCTTGAGGCTCTAGAACTACTGGTGATGGGAATGCAACAGGGGATGAGTTTACAGGCAAACCAACCTAAAATCGCCGCCGGGATGTGGTTGCTTGATTCCCATTCCGATCAGGAAGCACAATCTAATGTTTCGTCTTAATGTTTGAGTAATTCAGGAAAATTGATGGAAATCGCAGCAATTCGGGCAGGAAAAATCAAGCAACTCTCAGGGGCTAGTCTAGATGACGAAGATTTGTCTGGGAGTCAACTGGAACAGGTTAATTTGGCAGGGGCGAGTCTGGTGGGTACGAATTTGGTGAGAGCAAATCTCAACGGTGCCCGTCTGGATGGTGCTAAACTGCTGTGCGCTCAATTGATGTCGGCTGATGTGCGGGCAAATTGTTTGGGCGCTAATCTGATGCAAGCTGACTTGACGGGGGCGGATTTGCGCGGGAGCAATCTCCGAGGCGCGAATTTAATGGGTGCGAATTTGACCCAGGTATCTTTTGCTGGCGCATTTTTGAGTGGCGCGAATCTGATGGGGGTCAACCTCCAGGGCGTCGATTTCCGAGGCGCTGATCTGCGGGGGGCGAATCTCAACAGTGCTAATCTTAAGGGGGCGGATTTATCCCAAGCGGATTTACAAGGCGCTAGCTTGTGTGATGCCAATTTTGAGGAAGCGGATTTGCGGGGGGCGAATCTGGGGGGGGCGAATTTGACGGGAGCGAATTTGCTCTGTGCTGAACTTGATGAGGCTAATGTCAACGGTGCGACGTTAGAACGGAGTTGTGTGGTGGGAACGTCTTTGGCTGATCGCTCCTAGTGCAGCGCAGCAAAAATACTTGAGCAGCTTCGTAGATACGATGAAGCAGGGGGAGCTGGGGGAGCTGGGGGAGCTGGGGGAGCTGGGGGAGATGTTAACTGTTCAGTTATTTCTGCCTTCTTGCACTAGTACCAGAAAGGTCTAATGCTCCAAGGCTCCAAGGGGTAGAAGGAAAAAGTCCCTAAGTTCAAAAGGGGGTTCCTTCCGTCGATTTGGCATAACAAAAGATAAATGACTAAAGACAAATGATAAGAGTTTGACATAAACCCTTGGATTTCGCCTTCATTTCTGCTATAATTGCTAGCTTATTGCTATTGAGTTGGATTGAGTTGCATTACAAAAATCTTTGTCATTTGAACAGGATAGGTCTGAACAGGATAGGAGGGGATTTGGTAGGGGAGGAAAAATCAAGGATAAGTTCCCCCAACTCCCTTTAACCGCACAGCACTAGATTGGGAGGATATCTGTCCCCCATTCAGTTCGGTTATTTCCCCGATTCCACCCTATTCATTTCTCGGTGTTGTAGGTGATGATAGTAACTAGGAGAGAATGTCAACCTGTTAGACCCTATCGGTGTCAGGAGGAAAAGTAGCAGATGCGACACCCGGATCATTTTTGGGAAATGTTGAACCTTTACCTCTTTACCGTCGTCTAAAGGTGTAATACTATAGAGTTAAGGCAAACTCATACTGACTTCGCATTCGCCCTGTTCCTAGCCTAGAGAAAGCTGGGAAACGCCGCAGAATCAACGAAGAGACAATTAACTGAGTCAATCCCTTTAACTCCTGATCTACGGTGAGATCTCCTACCCAACTCAATACAGGTAGGAGTCTATACATCTTTTAGTAGATGTGAACAACCGCTTCGCGCACGTATCCTCAAGGTGAGAGATGGCTATAGCTTTTGCTTTTGAGGTCAAAATCCGCGACAGATTTATTGCTCGTTTACGGAGTCACTACTCACAGATGCCCACTGTTAACACCAAACCCAAAACGACCAAGCCCACATTTTCGGCAGATATGGTTCGCACGTATCTGCACGAAATCGGTCGCGTGCCACTACTGACCCATGAGCAAGAAATTGTCTATGGTAAGCAAGTGCAGCAGATGATGCCGCTCTTGGAGGCAAAAGATGCCTTAGCGGAAACCTTAGAGCGCGAACCGACGATGCAGGAGTGGGCAGATCACGTTGATTTAGAGGAATCAGCCCTTAAGAAAATTATAAACCAGGGAACGCGAGCCAAGCGCAAAATGATTGAAGCGAATCTGCGCCTAGTGGTAGCGATCGCCAAAAAGTATCAGAAGCGTAACATGGAATTCCTGGATTTGATTCAGGAAGGTACCCTGGGATTAGAGCGAGGCGTGGAGAAATTTGATCCCACGCGAGGGTATAAATTCTCCACTTATGCGTACTGGTGGATTCGTCAAGCCATTACTCGTGCGATCGCCCAACAAGCCCGTGCGATTCGGTTACCGATTCACATTACCGAAAAGCTGAATAAGATCAAGAAAGTGCAACGGGAACTGTCTCAGAGATTGGGGCGGAACGCGACACCCACTGAGATTGGTCAAGAGTTAGAGTTAGAACCGTCGCAAATTCGCGAATATTTGAGCATCGCCCGTCAACCCGTATCCTTGGATGTGCGGGTAGGGGATAACCAAGATACCGAATTATCTGATCTGTTGGAAGATAGTGGACCGACGCCGGTTCATTACACCACCCAGGAATCCCTGCGCCAAGATTTAGATAATCTCTTGGCAGAATTAACCCCCCAACAACGGGAAGTCTTAGCACTGCGCTTTGGCTTAGAAGATGGGAATGAACTCTCTCTGGCAAAAGTCGGACAGAGACTCAATCTCAGTCGCGAACGAGTACGCCAGTTAGAACATCAAGCCTTAGCCCAACTCAGACGACGCCATGCCACTGTGCGAGAATACATAGCCAGTTAAGGTTTGTAGTTGCGCTGTCTTCGCCATCAACGCTGGCATCCCCTACGCTAAGTTTAGGAAGGTATTCAAAGATACTGTTTCCTAATATCTAAGCTATGAAGCTATTGAGTGGTAGCCAAATACGCTACCACTTTTTTTTTGTAAAAAAATATTAATTTCTTAAGTAATCCCCAGACTAGCGATTGAAGCTGCTGAAAATACTATGTCCGTAGAAAAACCTTCTACTGGATAAGTTCACTTTCATTCCTTCGAGGGAATCACCACTTAAGCATCATCCCTTATTGTTTAACTAGAGAGAGATGAATACTGCAATCCAAATACAAACCCGCGCAATTTTGCCCATACAAGCTGTGACGGTTGAAAAACCGGATAAACGCAGGGCAAACCTGATACAGGTTCAAGGTTAGATAGAAAGTAAGAATGCTTGTTAACGTCTACTTTAGCGTAAATCTACTTTAACAAATTAGGGCGGCTACCAACTGTGTGCTAGGATTCCAAATTTTTTAAGGGTGTTTCGATATTATTTTAAAGGAGGTAACCACGGTGATTAGCCGATTCATTGAGTTTTTTCAGTCCCAACGTCAACCGTCTTTTTCTTGGCGTTTACCCCTAACCGGGTTACTACTTACGGTAGGACTAACAATGAATGTCTCTAGTAGACCCATCGCCGCCGCTCAACAACTCAAGCAAACCGTGGACTCTACAGGAGAAACAAATCCATCTACTGTATCCGCTTCAGCCAGGTCTATCCCAGATGGCACGTACCTCTACGGTCAATCGTCTCAACCGAATCAGATTGGTCAAGAATATATTGTATTTCAAGCCAATGAAGGAAAGCTAGTTGGGGCACTTTACTTACCTCACTCTGAATTTAGCTGTTTTCATGGCACTCTAGAATCTAAACAGATGAATCTCCGAGTTGTCAACCCCTACGATCAAACTGCTTTAGCTCATACTATTGAGAATCAGCAACAAACCTCAGTAGCGGCGAGGGGGAGCCAGCTAAATTTAGACCGCACTTACGAATCCTTAACCTATCCCTACACCGTTAAGCTTGATCAGTATCAACCTGTGGGTCAACTGAGTGAGAATGATCAGCGGATGTTGAATATCTGTCGGGAAAACTTGCTCTAACCCAGGACAAATGACAAATGACGAAAATCTTAACACGAATGGCACTGAAATAAGCATTAGGAAATCGCCGAAACCTTTAATATACCGTAGGGTGGGCATTGCCCACCAGCATACCAGTCAGTGGCATTCATTTTAACACCCTACCTCTAATCCCTCTGGCGGTTGGGAATATAAGGCTTGTTCCTCTGTGGCTGTGGGTGAGTTCGTAAACTGTTCGATTTGAGTCAACAAGGTTTGCGCTTCTAGATCACCATTGTCGGTTCGGTGTTTGAGGTAGAGCTTCAGTTCATTGACTAGGGCAGTAGGGATGTTCATGGGTAACTCTATCTAATGACAACGCTATATTCCATTTTGGATGATGAATGAGATTTAGGGATTGCTGTACCACGCCACTTTAATGCAGCAAGCCCGATTTAGAGGCAGGGCGGGTTTTGTACTCCAGTTGGGGGAAACCATGACGATTGATCCCTAAACCCGCCCCTACAACTTCATGATGGCGCAGAAAGTTCCAAGGGTGTTGGGGAATAGGTTTTTTCGACTTTGCCAACAGGAGCATTTAGGCGATCGCGCCCAAACTCTATACTACACCCTAGCCATCTTGTCAACAAAAATCAAATCTTAACTGGCTAAAATGAAAAGCCGTAATTATAGGTGTAGGGGCGGGTTTAGGGACTTTCGTCTGGCGATTGATAATCAGGTGAGTTCAAAACCCGCCCTTGGCGAATGTATGCAGGGGGGGTTTCAGGACGTTTGTCTGGCGATTGATAATCAGGTGAGTTCAAAACCCGCCCTTGGCGAATGTAAATACCTAGGCGCAATGGAAAACGGCGGTGATCGTCATTTGTCTTATTGGTTATTTGTAAGAGTTTGAGGAACCTGGTTTTGAGGTTAGTCAGGGCGGGTTTTGCGGCAAATGTTATTGATGAGATCCAAGATTGAGTGGCTCGCGCCCGCCCCTACAATTGACAGATGTGCCATCTTCACGTCTTTATCTGAACGTCACGCGATCGCGTCCCTGTCGTTTCGACTCAAACAGTGCTTCATCAGCCATCTGCACTAGATTTAAAGGATCACTCTCTGGATGGGGAATCATTGAAGCCACACCCAAACTCAGAGTAATAATTGATGAATAGCCACACATCCGATAGGGATCATGGGAAATATTTAAGGCTTTGACACGTTCTCGAATTTGCTCTGCTAATTGCACCGCTTGTTCCCTCTCCATTCTCGGCACGATTATGGCAAATTCCTCCCCGCCAAAACGGGCAACTAAAGCCTCTGGATGCTTGACGCACTCTCGAATCGCTTGGGCGATTTGCTCTAAACAAAAGTCTCCCGTCAGATGACCAAACGCATCGTTAAACAGCTTGAAAAAATCAATATCCGCTAAAATCAGCGCCAGGGGAACCTCTTCTTCCGCTAATCTCTGCCATTCTTGAGCGAGATGATCGTCAAAGTTGCGCCGATTTGCCAGCCTGGTTAAGTCATCAATTCTTGATAAATATTTTAACTGTTGATTCTCTTGCTCTAACTGTCCAACACGCGGATCAGGGGGTGATTCCAAGGAGAGTTGTTCCCTCAAATAACGCCGATATAACTCGCAGCGAATTGTTGCCTGATTTCCCCGGAGTGTAATCAGACCCATACTCTCTAATTTATACGCAGCGATCGCATCGAGACGCACACTCTCTGTTGCCATAACCACCTGTTGCAACGCCGCGACTAACTCCGGATTCTTTTCCACGGTGGCGAATTGACGCCGCAAATGATGACTATAGACTCCTGCCAGGGTTGGTGCTTCTTCTAATAACTGCGGTAAGCTGAGATTAGCGTAACGCAGGTTATAAAGTGCCAGTTGAATTAGATAAGGATGTCCTCCCACCATTGCCATTAAGTCGGCGACTTGAGACTCATCCATCCCATCGAGTTGATAACGATGGGCTAATTCCTGCACTTGCTCTAACGTCAATTCTGGTAAAACCAGGGGTAGCCCCACATTAAAAGGAGATTGATTAATATTTAATGATGTATAAATTTCCGTTGAATGCACCACGACAAAGCGCAGTTGCTGAAACCCCTGATCTAGTTGGGCTTCTTCATGCCAAGAACGCATTAACGGCATAAAATCTTTGGCGATTTTGTCATACTCTAACAGCCGATTCACTTCATTCAATGTCAGCAGAATCGGCGTATCAATTTCCGCTAGCACATATCCTTGTAAATAGAAGGTACAGCTAACTTTACTGCCAATATCCTCCTCCCAATAGTCATCCAAATTCGGGGGAAGCTGCAACTGGCGAGCGACATTCGCACAGAACCAGCGCAGGAATTTATCCAGATTGACAAAAACTGATTCCTCCGCTTGCTGGAAGTCAAGATTAACGGTGCGGAAGCCTTGCGCCTTAGCGTGAGCGATAATCCGTTGCAGCAGAGAGCTTTTCCCCATCTTCGAGGGCGCTTTGATGCGAATGATACTGCCCGGTATGCCAATTTCCGCATAAGCAAGTTCTTCTACAGGGGGGCGATTGATGTAAAATTCTGAGTTAAGGGGCAGGGGACTGCCAGGGAATTCTAACCGATCAGGGGTTCGGGTTTGGTTTAACATCGTAGAACTTGAGTGGCTTAGAGGCAAAGGTGCTGAGATAGCTTGGTTACGGTTAATAATATAGTGTTCAACGACTGTATTGATATTATTTTTAGTAACTTTTTCTCCAATAATCTGAGAAAGGCGTTGCCAAAGTTTAGCACCAACATCTCGAATATAACTCTCTTCATATCCAATGTTCGCCGAAATTTCCGTGTAAGTTAACCCTTGCCAAGTCAGGTGAAAGACTTGTTCTTGAATATTACTCAGTGGCGGATCACGAAGCATTGCACTCAGGATAGCTAGCGCGTCTGTACTATTCATTGAGTATCATTATACGTTGAATTCACTCAGGTACTCTACATTTATTCTAATAGACAGATTGACAAAAACCAACATTTTCCAACAAAAAGACTACTTGGGGTGAATTGGGAACATTCAGAGTGGAAATTCTAGGACACTATCCAACAGCCACGGCAAAAGGGGCTCAGTAGAGTGAAACCGTAACAGATTGTTTTATCTAATTGAACTAATAAAACAATTTTTTTGTTGTATTTAACACATCTTTTAACTTTGATATCCACAAGAGTAAACTTGTCATGGAAAACTTAAAAAAGCAGGATAATGTAAACGGAAATAATTCTCGCTTAAGAAACAGAGAAGGAAAAGATTGAGACGCACAGAATAACGATTTACAGATTCTATAAACCTGCTTATTTTGAACTCGACAAGCTCATTTAAGTAGGTGGACACAATTAAAGTTAACGGTTAAGATTAGGAACAGTAAGGAATAGGAAATAGTAAGGATTTGAGGGCAAATTGTAAAAATTAATACAGTACCGTTTTGTTGTGCTTGACTACTTAGTAAACAGGAGTATCCATGAATAGGAATTGGATTAGCTCTGGATTACAAAATAGTGGACAATCATTGTGGTAAACTTTGGGGTGAATCCCAACTTGGTCAAGATTCAAAATTCTACTTTACACTTGCTAGTTATCAGGATAAAAAAATGAGTACTCAAGGCACGTTAACCGATTTTCCTCTACCAGCGATTTTTCAGTGGCTCGAACAAGGGCGGAAAACAGGTGTACTCGCGATTCGCCCCTTCAGCGCTGTCCGCGTCGCATCTGAGATAACGTTGCAGTCAAACCTAGGCGTTAGAGGAGACACCGGAAAGGAAAAAGATAACAATAGGGAGTTAACCCTCAAAACACGCCATGGCACGTCTCAACAGACAGTCAGGACGAGTTGTGAACAACGGTTACCTCTGGTAACAAAACAACAGCAGATAAACCCTCCCTTATATATTCAACATTTTCCTAATTACTACATTTGGATCGCTCAAGGTCGAATTGTCGCCGCCGCTAATCGGTTCGATAGAAGGGGTTTGATATCCCTGATTCGGCGAGATCAATGGGTAAGCGATCGCGTGTTGAGCAAATTATTACAACGTTGCTCCCTAAATCATCAACCTTTAGGGTTATGGCTGAAAAGTCATGGCGTTTTGGATAGCGCCCAACTTGAACAAATCTTTGAGATTCAAATCATAGAGCAACTTGTTCCCCTATTTCAACTCAAGGATGCTGAGTTTAAATTTGAATTGAAAGCGGTTCTACCTGCACTGGAAATGACAGGTTTAAGTCTATCCGCAACCCAAGCCACAATGATGGTATCGGGGAGGTTTCAATGTGTCAGTAGGTGACACTGAGGGAGATGAGGAAGAATTATTGACAGTTGTAGGGGCGGGTTTTACTATTAACGTTTGCTTGTCACCCTAATATCACAAAACCCGCCCCGATTAGAGTGCAAAACATCTTCAACAAATGACCAATGACCAATGACCAATGACAAAATTTTAAGTGCGATCGCACACCCATTTCCACAGAGGATGACTCGGACCCTGATGACAAATCCGACGCACCTGATGTGCTAAACGTTGCTTTTCAGCAGGCGGAATTCCGAATAAAATGTTGCGACTTTGCCACACTAAAACCGCCGTTGTCATCCCCACACAGATAGCTAGACCCAAAATTGGTAAACGGTTAAATGCAATACTGTACCGTAGACCTGACCAGGTAAAATGTTCTTGCAACAACGACAACTCATACCGCCAACCCCAGAGACTCAGCGGCGCGACACTAATCCAAAGAATACCCACGAATAACCAACGACCATACACCGTAAGTTGATGAAGTCGCTGAATTTTTACCCGTATTGTTGGCTCAAGGTGATCTGGAGTAGTGTGAGAAGTCTGAGTATCTAACGGCTCCATTATAGTTAAAGACAATTCCAATTATGCTTTGTCCAAAAAGTCAGCTTCGATAACCTGGGTGGCTTGGGTTTGACCTGTACGTTCTCTCCACAATGCTAATAGGGTACTGGCAATAAAAATACTCGAATATGCACCTGCTATAAACCCCACGATTAGGGCTAGGGCAAAATATTTTAAGGTTTCTCCACCAAATAGGAAAATAGACACCAACGTCAGTATGGTGGTTAACGTGGTATTAATGGATCGGCTAAGGGTTTGATTAATCGCATCATCAACAATCTGATCAATATGTTGGTCGGGATGCTTGGCAATCACTTCCCGGATGCGATCATAAATAACCACTGTGTCGTTAACAGAAAACCCAATAATCGTCAATAGGGCGACAACAAAAAGGCTATCGACCTCTACACCTTGGACTAAACCCAAAATAGAGAAAATGCCCAACGTGACCAGGATATCGTGAAGTAAAGCGATAAACGCCAAAAACGCATAGTCAAACTGAAACCGGAACGAGAGGTAGACCAAAATCCCAGCAAAGGAGACGAGTAAAGCCAGTAAACCGGATGTAAATAACTGCCGTCCGATGATCGGACCTACCGTATCAATTTGAGTCGCGGCTGGATCGAATTCTCCAACCCTTTCACTGAGGGCTTTTTGTAACCGACTGCGTTGTTCAACATCCAAGGTTTTGGTGCGAATCGTCAACCCTTGTTGTTCAGCACCGATGCGCTGAATCGTGCTATTACCCAGATCCTGTTCATTGAGAATCTCACGCACCTCTGCTAGGTCTATCGGTTCGTCGCAGTTACCGGGTACAGTACAATCGAGTTCAACTTGTAGGCGTGTACCACCGACAAAATCAAGACCAGGACGCAAAGGCGCTCCTAGTTGTGCCGTGGAAATCGCCATGGAAGCGATACCCGCCAAGATGATTACGGCGGAAACTATCCACCAGAGCGATCGCTGTTTGATTACACTAAATTTGGTCATTTGTCATTTGTCATTCGTCATTCGTCTTATGTCATTCGTCAGGGAACAGGGAACAGGGAACAGGGAACAGGTAAGGTAGAGTTTTGAGTTAACTTCCTCATCTTCCCCATCACCCGATCACCCGATCACCCCATCTCCCCCTCACCCTATCTCCCCCTCACCCCATCACCCGATCACCCGATCACCCGATCACCCCCTCACTGAGACGGTGACAGATTCGGACAAAACAGTTGCGGCTTCTGGCGTACCCCAGGAAATCCTAAAACCAACAACAGCATGAATGTGCGAGTACAGGTAACCGCCGTAAACAGACTGATCACCACTCCAATCCCTAGGGTAACGGCAAAGCCCTTAACTAAACCGGACCCTAGCCAAAATAGAGCCGCACAAGCAATCAACGTGGTGAGGTTCGAGTCCAAAATGCTGGAGAATGCTCGATAAAAGCCTGATTCCACAGAGCGATACAGAGTTTTCCCCTCGCGTAACTCTTCTCGCGTCCGTTCAAAAATTAGCACATTCGCATCCACCGCCATGCCAATACTGAGAATAAACCCAGCAATTCCAGGAAGGGTTAATGTGACACCAATTAGGGCAAAAGCGGCTAGGGTGAGTAGGGCGTAGATACTCAGCGCCACATCCGCAATTAAACCGGGGAGACGATAATAGATGCCCATGAACACCAAGACTAAAATTAAACCGCCCATCGCGGCATAAATGCTGTCTTGAATACTATCTCGTCCCAAGGTAGCACCGACGGTGCGATTTTCTACGATTTCCACAGGTAACGGTAACGAACCCCCTTTGAGTTGAGCGGCTAAGTCACTCGCCCGTTGCACATCAAAATTCCCGGTAATCACCGCACTACCACCACTAATCCCTGTTTCCGCGTATTCTGGACCCACGGTGGGGGCGCTGATCAAGGAGTCATCCAAGAAAATCCCAATACTGCGTCCAGTACCTGCCAAATCTTTCGTCAGTTCCGCAAATCCCTGTCCCCCTTCAGCATCAAAACGGATCGCAACTTGCCAACCATTACCCGTTTGATTCGGTTGCGCGAAGGCATCTTGGAGGTTTTTCCCGGTTACATTTGTCTTCTCAAACAATTCTGCGATCGCGGCGTCTGAGCGTTCCAAAGCCGCTTGATTTTCGGCGATCGCCTCTGGATCACCATTCTCTTCACTTTCCAGGAGGGCGGCTTGTTCAAATAGCAATTCCTGACGCAACTGTTGCTCAATCTGAAGCTGGGGTTCTGTTCCTGGTATTTGCTTGCGGAAATCCAGTTGTGCGGTTCCCCCTAGCACCCGTTCCGCCTGTTGCGGATCATTCACACCGGGGAGTTGTACCAATATTTGATCTGAGCCAATGGTTTGCACTTGCGATTCAGAAACACCGAGAGCATTCACGCGACGGTCAACCACAGTTTTAACAGCCTCCAACTGATCCGGCGCAATTTCGGTAATCTCCTCTGTGGTTTTCACCTGAATTGTCAGTTGGGCACCACCCCGCAAATCAAGTCCCTGCTGGAGAGGAATTTTCACCAGCACCACAATTGCCAGAATGATCAGGACTAGAATCAGGGCTACTAACGAACGCTGTCTTTGCATAACTTATGACTCGCCGCAACAAATGCTATCTTAATCTGTTTATATTCATATCTTGCACCATTTTCAGTAAGCCCCCCCATCCGCCAAGAACTCAACGTCTTGACAAGCGAGCTACTGTCCACGCTGAGTAGAGCGAAATCCCTATCCAGTCAGCTTTAGCTGACTTGAGCTTTTAGCCTTGGGTTTAAACCCAAGGCGGTTTAAGGTGAGTGGTGCAAGATCTGAGTTAGATCTGAAGTGCCAGCATCTTTTTTACTCCCTCAGCAATCTGTTGGGGTTGAACAATGGTCAAGGTTTCCAGAGTACCATTATAAGGAGTAGGGATATCTTGGGAGGATAGCCGCAAGACAGGAGCATCTAGTTCATCGAAAAACCGATCATTGATTGATGCCGTCACCTCCGCCCCAATACCGCCAGTTTTCATACATTCTTCCACCAGAATCACCCGATGGGTTTTGCGAATCGAGGCGCCAATGGTTTCAAAATCCAAGGGCTTCAGAGAAATCAAGTCAATTACCTCTGGATCAAACCCTTCTTTCTCTAGAGACTTCACCGCCTGGGTGACATGGTGACGCATCCGCGAGTAGGTGAGAATGGTGACATCTTCGCCCTCTCGGACAACCTCGGCTTTATCCAACGGCAGGATATACTCTTTATCTGGCAAATCTTCCTTTAAGTTATAGAGCAGAACATGCTCAAAGAACAAAACCGGATTATCATCCCGAATCGCCGCTTTGAGCAATCCCTTGCCATTGTAAGGAGTTGAGCAGGCGACAATCTTTAAACCCGGAACCGCTTGAAAATAGGCTTCTAGGCGTTGAGAATGTTCCGCCCCAAGCTGACGTCCTACGCCACCGGGTCCGCGAATCACCATGGGAATTTTGAAATTACCGCCAGACGTGTAACGCAGCATCCCAGCATTATTGGCAATTTGGTTAAATGCCAAGAGAAGAAAGCCCATATTCATGCCTTCAATAATTGGTCGCAACCCTGTCATCGCTGCGCCCACGGCTAAACCAGTGAAACTATTTTCGGCAATAGGAGTATCCAGAACTCGCAGTTCACCATATTTTTTATACAGATCCTTGGTCACTTTGTAGGAGCCACCGTAGTGACCCACATCTTCACCAAGCACGAATACCGTGTCATCACGAGCCATTTCTTCATCAATAGCCGCACGCAACGCATTAAAGAAAAGTGTTTCTGCCATCAATACCTCACCAGACGTGGCAAATGTCATCCTAGCATTGCATAAGCCGCAGGGGAAGCAGAGGGGCTGGGGAGTGGAGGTGCAGGGGAGCGAACCAAGGACAAATGACGAATTAGGTTTTATTAATTAATAAATTAAAATTCCATCAATTAGAATTTCCTATTAATAAGCCAGCGCCATGAATTTTGTGTATGCTAAAACAGCAAGGTAATCAATCATCAGGATGCCGATACTTCTACGTACTTGCAATAAATCTTACTGTTGCCTGTTCCCTTGTCTTTCATTGTGTCCGACGTTGTGTCCGACGATTTAAAAATGAGCAGAAAACTACAGATGTCTGTATACTGAATGGCGGTATGAGTCTCGGCAGTGCATTCTACGGTAGGATTATTCAATATCATGACTTTTTTCGGATTAGTTTGGACAACATCTTGGGTGGGCTGTTTGCTGGCATCCAGCCAAGGTCTATTAAGAGTACCCGATTATATTGCCAATGCTTTGCCTGCTAAAGTTTTATCCGTTGTTAACAGCCCACTCGAACAACCAACTTCTCGTTTTTTTTCCGCTCCAGTTTATTCAGACGTCTGGTCTAACCCGTCTCCAGTAACGACATTTGCTAAGTCAGGATTCACTGCGGATTTAGGCAGTTTATCCTTTCCCTTCGCCCAAACTGCTACTGTCGGAACTCATCCATTTCGGGACACAGCTGAATCGGTTACCTGTCCCGCCAAGTCAGATTCTCCCCATGATCGGGGTAAATCCCAATCCACCTATCATGCTTCATCAACTTCAGGACATCTCTCCGACATAAGTTTACCCCAGAAAATCTGGAAACTGATCGAGAATTTGTTTTCGTGGGGTCAATCGGCTGAATCAAACGATAAAACCTGGACTGAAGAGGTTGTCCTGATCCGTCCACTCGCTCAAACCGGGACTCGCGGCAGAAAAAAGAGTCAAGCAAGAGGAGTAAAACGAGGCTTTTTGCAATATACCCAAAGGAAGAAAAAATCAGCAGATGTACCGGAAAAGCAGCAATTCCAGGTTGTGGTGAAAGGACGAGCGATCGCCCAATTGCCGACTCAAAAGCAGGCTGAACAGATGGCGAAAAATCTCACGCTGTTGTTCTGTAACGCATCTGATGTATCTGAGATGAATGCATCGGTACGAGCTATGTTGTCTGATGGAATACCTGTAGTGAAAGCAGGCGATCGCTTATTATTTAAAGTGGATGATAGCTTAACCAAAGACTTAGATCAGCATCGAGAACTTCTGGCAATTGAATGGGCAAATAATTTGCGCCTAGCCTTAGGACAATCACCCTTAAGTGTGGCAGATGCCCAACAGCAGATGTATAACTTAGTGGAAACCCCGACGACGATTGAAGGCATAGCCTCGTGGTATGGACCCTATTTTCATGGTCGATACACGGCGACTGGGGAACTTTACGATCAGCATGATCTGACGGCGGCTCATCCGACGTTACCCTTTGATACCTATTTAAAAGTCAAAAATGTAGACAATGGTCAGAGTGTGATTGTTCGCATTAATGATCGCGGTCCTTATATTCCCGGAAGAACCCTAGATTTATCCCGACAAGCCGCTCGTTCGCTTCAGAGTGAAAAGGTCGGAGTTATTCCCTTTGAAGCGACACTGATGAAACCACGCGAAAAGATTGGGTATTGGGAATTAAAGAAACAAGGAAGATGAAAAAGTTAACCTAAAATCTACCTTACCTGTTCCCTGTTCCCTGTTCCCTGTTCCCTGTTCCCTAATCTCAACCGTTAACTTTAATTGTGTCCACCTACTTACTACTTAACTTGGCGCAAGTGACAATTCAGGACGCCTGGTCGTTATTTGAGTAATCGGAATCGCGATAACAAACTCTGATCCGATACCCGGTTGAGATCGACAGGTTAACTGACCCCCATGATGTTCTACAATAATTTGATAGCTAATCGATAAACCCAATCCTGTTCCTTTGCCCCCAGATTTTGTCGTATAAAATGGCTCAAAAAGTTTTTGGCAGACATCTTGATTCATCCCCGGACCATTATCGGCAATCCGAATCACCGCATGAGGTACGTTTTGGCAATAACTCGCGCCAGGTTTCTTAATACTAATCTCCTGAACCTCAGTGCTGATTTTGATGTGATGAGGAGTATCTCCACCTGAGGTTTCCAATACATCTACAGCATTGGTCAGCAAATTCATAAACACTTGATTAATCTGTCCTGCATAACAATCAACTGGAGGCAATGTACCATAGTCCTTAATCACAGTAATTTCCGGATGTTCAACGCTGGGTTTCAGCCGATGTTGTAAAATGAGCAGAGTACTTTCCAGTCCTTCATGCAGATCGGCTGGCTTCATTTCATTTTGATCAGCTTTGAGAAATTTCTGTAGGGATAAAACCACCTGCCGAATCCGGTTAGTTCCCACCTTCATTGAAGCCAATAGCTTGGGCATATCTGCCATCAAGAAATCTAGATCAATGTCTGTAATTTGTTGCTGAATATCGGCAACAGGTTGAGGATAGTGAATGCCATAGAGTTCGACTAAATGCATTAAGTCTTGCAGATAACAGATGGCATAATCGATATTGCCGTAAATAAAACTGACCGGATTATTGATTTCATGGGCAACCCCGGCCACTACTTGCCCCAAACTTGACATTTTTTCGGTATGAATCAGTTTGGTTTGAGTTTGTTGCAACTTCTGTAATAAATCTGTGACATAGTGGGTTTCGGCTGCCAAGGCGGCTTCAGTTTGTTGGTGCAGAGCAATCTCTTGTTTCAGCCGTTGATTAATTTGCAACAGTTCAGCCGTGCGTTCTGCAACTCGTTTTTCTAACTCATCATTGGTTTGTTTTAAGGTTTCCTGAGCAAATTTGCGTTCGGTAATGTCTCGTGTTACCCTAGCGAAACCCCGTAATTGTCCGTCTTCTCCGCGTAGGGCAGTAATCACCACATTGGCGAAGAAGGTGGAGCCATCTTTACGCACTCGCCACCCTTCCTCTTCCACACGACCTTGCTGTGCGGCTATTTTTAAGGACTTGTCCGGTTGTCCTTGGGCGATATCTTCAGGGGTATAAAAACAATGGACATGTTGACCGAGAATTTCTGCGGCGCGATATTGTTTAATTCTCTCGGCACCCGGATTCCAGCTTACAATCTTACCCTGTGGATCGAGCATAATAATGGCGTAGTCGTTGACGCCATCGACCAATAAACGAAACCGTTCTTCGCTTTCCCGGTGTGCGGCTTCAGCTTCCCGGCGTTGGGTGTTATCGCGAGCAACCGCATAAATTTGGTTCTGCGTGTGACATAAGGTGATGTTCCATAACAGCCACTTATAGGAGCCATCTTTGCAGCGGTAGCGATTTTCAAAGGAGACGATTTCCTCACAGTCCCTCAGCTTTTGCAGTTGCTTCAAGGTCATCTGCTGATCCTCTGGATGCACCCATTCAATCCAGGGGCGGGCTTTAAATTCTTGGCTACTATATCCCAAGATTCGCTCACACCTTGGGTTAACTTGCTGCCAATAGCCATCAGGACTGGCAATGAAAAACAAATCGAGGGTCAGGGTTAAAAATTTGTCTTGATTGCTACAAAACGCATGGTGCTTTTGTGTTGTATCTCCCTGAGATTTAGGGATAGGGGGTTCTGCTGTTTGGATGATCATCGATTACTTACCGGATTGATGAGACTCAATTATGTGAGTGAGAGAAACTCAAAATGATACTACAGGTCTCTCAAATACCTAAACCGACTTGGCAGAGTCGCTATGTGATCTGGAAAAGCCGAATAACAGCTAGACGTCTGAAGTCTATCTATTTTTTTCAAACGCTGTCGTGGTCAGGCAAGCAGATACACCCTTGAGTAATGATAAAGCTTTTGGACTTTTATCGCTAGCTTTATTCTCTCAATTCAAAAGACAAAAGACAAATCAAAACTTAGACAATCAGCCAGGGAAGCCATAGAGCTAAACTCAGTAAGCTGAGAAATAAAATGGGTAACGTCAGAATTAGGCTCAGGCGAATAGAGTACAACCAATGTAGGCGTAACCCTTGACGCGCTAAAACCTGGAACCAAATTAACGTGGATAAACTACCCAGAGGCGTAATTTTGGCACCTAGAGTACATCCAATCACATTCGCATACTCCATCACTTCGCGAATCGCTGGATCAGTGGTTGTGTCGGAAATAGCTACGGCATTTAGCAACACCGTGGGTAAATTTTGAAATAAGTTTGACAGCCCAGTAGCCAGAAAACCTGTGCCGATGGCTGTCAAGGTTAATCCCCAACTGGAGAGGGCTTCTAGCTGATGGGTGATGACATGACTCATGCCAATTTGACCTAAACCTAGGACGACACCATACATCAGGAGGCTAAATCCAATCAATCGCCAGGGAATTTCCTGCCAAACGTTGCCCACAGAAATAATTGGCGTGGTATTGGGGTAAAACCAGCGTCCTGCCAATCCTAGCAGAATCAACGCTGCGATCGCCGCAACGATCCAAGTCGGCAGAGTATGGTCTTGGGCAATCCAGTATGCCAGAGGTAGACTGGCTAAAATAACCATACCCCATCGGCAAACCAACGGATCACGAATGGCTTGGTGGGGTAGCGGCAGGTGAGTGAGTTTGTAGGTGCATCGAATGTCCCGATGGAAGTAGAACCAGAAGCTCGCTAAACTGGTTGCGATCGCGACGAATGTCACCGGGGTCATCACCAGAATATAGCGAAACCCTGAAATGTCGCTATAGTTTACCGCAAGCAGGTTGACCGGATTGCTCACAGGGAACAATAAGCTAGCTGCTTCAGTGATAAAACTAACCGTAAAGACAACAGCGAACACGGTTTTCGCCCTGAGGCGTAGTAAACACAGGATCTCCATCACTGGAGAAATCCAGATTAATGCCATACCCACATTAGTCAAAACAATCGTTCCCAATGCCCCCAAAAGGCTGCATAAAAGGAAAAGTAGACGTCCTTGACTGATCCCCAAAACCGCTAGCTGTAGCGCTAACCTGCGCCATAATCCGGCGTGATCTAGAATCCGGCACAGAATGAGCAGGGCAATTAACGTGAGGATCGTGTTTCCCACCGTTGCACTAACCGTAAGCACCTCTGTCAAGGACACACTGTTAACCGGGGTAAACATCGTCCCTGTCAATGTATCCAATCCAATGCCCAATCCTTGCAGATGCCAGACAATCAAGAGGAGCGTGAACAGAAAAATCAATAGTGCCACAAAAAGAAGCCTGTTTCATTGCAGATGACCCTTTAGCACCAATATTCTATGATTTGTAGCCCTAATCCTGCCTTAATGTATATCCGTGACGCCACTGAGGCAGATTTGCCCGCGATCGTGGATATATACAATTCGGCTGTTCCCAGTCGCATTGCCACCGCCGATCTAGAACCGATTTCAGTTGAAAGTCGTATCAGTTGGTATCAAGAACATACACCAACCCGATATCCTCTTTGGGTCATGGACTGCCATGAACGATCTAATTCTACAAGTCAAATTGCTGGATGGCTCAGTTTTCAGGCTTTTTTAGTCCGCCCAGCCTACCATGCTACGGCTGAACTTAGCGTCTATGTGTCTCCCGATTTTCGGCGTCGAGGGATAGGACAACAATTGCTGCAACGCGCCATTAACCAGAGTCCCAAATTAGGACTCAATACCTTAGTTGCCTTAATCTTTGCTCACAACCAACCCAGCCTGCACTTGTTTGAAAAACATGGCTTTCAACGCTGGGGTTATTTACCTCAAATAGCGGATATGGGACACATTGAGCGTGATTTAGTAATTATGGGACGTCGAGTTGGTTGATTCGTCATTTGTCATTTGTTAGGGAACAGGGAACAGGGAATAGGGAACAGGGAACAGGGAATAGGGTAATGGGCTATAGAAATTTTGTTTCCCAGCTTCCCCAGCTTCCCCATCTCCCTCATCTCCCTCATCTCCCTCATCTCCCTCATCTCCCTCATCACCCCTGTTCCTTGTTCCCTTGCATAACCTTCTCAACTAAATCAGGATGGCGAATTCTGACCCAATCCGGAAATGCTAGATACGGGTCATCAGTAAGCTGGCGTTGTAAAAGCTCAATAATATCATCGACTTCATTGACTAAATCAAAGACAAAAATATTAAATTTCATCGTCTGATTAACATTAAAGTCTAACGCCAAAAAATGTTCAATATCAATATCTTTCCCTAATCCCAAAACAAAAAACTTGATATCTTTATGATCGTCAATTTTGGTACAAGCTGAAGCAATACATCGAACAAAGACCTCTTCATCATCAAACTGACCATCGGTATAAATAATAAAAAATGCTCCTTTGCCATTGGGTTTCCCTTCGGTTAACCAAGTATTAACACAATGATTTAAAGTCGGCGCAACAAAGGTTTTAGTTTTGGGTTGGTTTTTGACAAACAGCTTCCAAACCTGGGAGGCATCGTTAATCACAATGGGTTGGGGTTTGACTCGTTCCCGGCTGAAGAAGTAAACCGAAACGCGATTGTCAGCCAATTCCTCCTGCTTCATAGTAATGGTTTCATCCGCTTTAGTCCCTAATTCAGAACTGACTGACAGAATGGCGGCGATATGTCCTTCCACAACTTCTGCTAGATATTCATACCGAGTTTGATTTCCGGTATCTTCATCCTTTCTCACCATAGAACCACTCTGATCAATCAGGATAAAGATATCACGGTTGCTCAATAGAGAATCGGACACATCTTTAACCGTTAATCTCACTTCACTCGTCACCCGAATTTCTGTATCGTCGTGTCTGACTATCTTGCGATTATCATCATCTACAACTTCAGATGACCTTTGGTGACTCACACTCAAGGTTTGCCGGGTTACAAGTTCAGGTTGATATTTAGCGAACAGCGCAATTAACTCTCCTCGTTTAGAACGCCGTTCATCAGGAAACTCATTTCTCAGCCCAAAAGCTGAACAGATATTCTCAACGTGTTTTCTCACCGTTGATGTTTCAATATGTAACGATTGAGCGATATCCTGATCCGAAACGCCAGCCAATAGCAATTTCAGCACTTGCCTGCGTCGTGGTGTCAATCCCTCAAAGGCTTCGGTAAACTGCCAACGGTTCATGCTCGCTCATGCAAATTAGATGGGTTTGTTTTTATTTTGATGAATTCTGGCTCAGTTTCCCAGTGTCTGAGTCTGCCAGGAAGAAAAAATCTGAGTGTATCCTGTTGGTTGGTAAAAGTAGGCTAATTTTGATTCTTCGGAGGTTAAATTAGGTAATTATAGCACAAAAAGCGCTCTTATGAGGCATAATCACCGCAATTTTTGTAATTCTTTGAGAAAATACTAAATTTTTCACCAAAATTCCCTTTTATCTGTAGGGGCGCACCGACGTGCGCCCTTTCTTGTATAGCACCTACGGGGATACGTTAGGACATTTCTCTATTGCCTATTGCCTATTGCCTATTGCCTATTGCCTATTGCCTATTGCCTATTGCCTATTGCCTATTGCCTATTGCCTATTGCCTATTGCCTATTGCCTGTTGCCTTTTCACCCAATTTTATAGTCCTAACCTCAATGCATAGTGCTATATGCGGTGTCTGTATTTCAGACTCATCAGCAAACGTTGGCGGCACAAGTTTCCTGAGAATGATGTAAACTTTTGTTAAGACACTATCGGAGTAACGTAATATGACCACCCAACTCGGCTTTGGCAAAGTCCAACCCAAACAGCACAAAGCCAAGAAAAACAAAGTCAAACGGGCAGCCGCTTCCCGCAAGTATGATCAAATGCAAAAGTCGGGATTACCGGAGTTCAATATTTATGTCCGGATTAAGGGAGAGCAAAACTGGTTACCGGCTGGCTCAATGGCAGTGAATCGCAGCAGTCAAATCAACCAGGCGTTATTTCAGCAAGAAGAGGAGTTACTCAAAGGAATATTTCGGCTATTCCCCAAACTGCGGAAGCGCCAAAGCGAGTTGGAATATGGTCATCGACTCAAAGAGTTTAAAGATGAACCCATCGTTGTGGCAACTCGTCCCCAAGCAACACCAGGGAATTTGATTCAATCCACTGTCAGCCAAGTTAAAGAACGTTTCTCATCGGTATTCCAGCGTAAGTAGGGTTTGCTGAATAAGTCTTGTGTTGAGGGGGAGCAGAGGAAGCTTGTAGTGAGGGCTTTAGCCCTCTCCAGCTATGCGTTAGAACACTAAAGTGCTGACTACAAACAAAGCCCTATTTTAGCTGGGTCACGCCACTACTGAGGCATAAACTCAATCTTTGCCTCCTACCATTCAAATTAATCTTCACGATGATAAGGATCACTGACGTCAAAAAATATTCTTGCTAATTATTTAATTTTCGCGCCTCACCGCTTCCCCAGGGAAGCTTCAGGCGTTAGTTTGATACAAGGCAAGCGGCAATAGCTGCTTGCCTTGGATCACCATTACATGCTGTTTCAGTCTGATTTTGTAACCCGATACGACTCATGATTGCCAATCCAACTGTGACTGAGAATCCATTACGCCGTGGCAAGGGACTCCCTCCTTTTGACCAAATTGAACCTAAACATATTGTGCCTGCGATGACGCAGCTATTAGCTGAACTCGAGCAGGAATTAACCGCCCTAGAAGAAAAGGTAATACCAACCTGGGACGGTTTAGTGGAACCCCTAGAAGCATTGACAGAACGCCTCAGGTGGAGTTGGAGCATCGTGGGTCATTTGATGGGGGTGAAAAATAGCCCGGAACTGCGTGAGGCTTACGAAACGGTTCAACCCAAAGTCGTTCAATTCATCAACAGGCTTAACCAAAGTCAACCCTTATACAAAGCCTTTAAAGCCTTGCAGGATGGGGATGAATGGCGTAGCTTAGAGCCAGCCCAAAAACGCATCGTAGAAGCTGCCATTCGAGATGCTGAACTGTCGGGTGTCGGACTTGAAGGAGAAGTGCGGGAACGCTTCAATCAAATTCAGATGGAGTTGGCGGAACTATCCACGAAGTTCTCCAACCATGTCCTAGATGCAACCAAGGCATTTAGCATGACCCTAACCCGTCCAGACGAGGTCGAGGGTTTACCCCCTAGCTTAAAGAGTTTAGCTGCTCAAGCCGCCCGTGCTGCTGGGGAAGAAAAGGCGACTCCGGAAGAGGGTCCCTGGCGGATCACGCTGGACTATCCCAGTTACATCCCGTTCATGCAGCACAGTACCCGTCGGGACTTGCGCGAGAAACTCTATAAAGCCTTTGTCAGCCGCGCCTCTTCTGGGGAGTTGGATAACAGTCCCCTGATTGAGCGGATTTTAGAACGGCGTCAAGAAAAATCAAAGCTGTTAGGGTTTAGCAGTTATGCTGAATTAAGCCTTGCCAGCAAAATGGCACCGAATGTTGAGGCGGTGGAGGGATTACTGGAAGAACTGCGTGGTGCTAGTTACGATGCGGCGGTTAAGGATTTAGAGGCGTTGAAAGAATTTGCGGCGGCTAAAGGTGTCCCCGAAGCCAATGAGTTGAAACACTGGGATATCAGCTTTTGGTCAGAACGTCAACGGGAAGAAAAGTTTGCTTTCAGTGCTGAAGAATTGCGTCCTTATTTTCCGTTACCTCAAGTGCTGGATGGTTTGTTTGGCTTAATCAAGCGACTGTTTGGGGTAACAGTTACGCCTGCGGATGGACAAGCCCCCGTCTGGCATGAAGATGTCCGCTATTTCCAAGTTACCGATGAAACAGGAAGTGCGATCGCGTTTTTCTATTTAGACCCGTACAGTCGTCCCGCTGAGAAGCGTGGAGGCGCTTGGATGGACGATTGTGTGGGGCGTGCCAAACTCACGGAAGCAGGGACAACAACAACGCGCTTACCTGTTGCCTATTTAGTGTGCAACCAAACGCCACCGATTGATGGTAAACCCAGTTTAATGACCTTTGGTGAAGTCGAAACCCTATTCCACGAGTTTGGTCACGGGTTGCAACACATGCTCACCAAAGTGGATTATGCTAGTGCAGCCGGAATTAATAATGTGGAATGGGATGCCGTAGAACTACCCAGCCAGTTTATGGAAAACTGGTGTTACGATCGCCCCACGCTGATGGGAATGGCGAAGCACTACGAAACCGGGGAATCCCTACCCGAACATTATTATCAGAAACTCTTGGCAGCCCGGACTTACATGAGTGGTAGTGCCATGTTACGGCAATTGCACTTTAGTTTAGTGGATATCGAACTACACCACCGTTATCAGCCCGGTGGGGAAGAAAGTCCCAGTGATGTCCGTCACCGGATTGCCAAAACCACCACCGTGTTACAACCCTTACCGGAAGATTCCTTCCTCTGTGCCTTTTCCCATATCTTTGCGGGCGGCTATGCGGCTGGGTATTACAGTTATAAATGGGCAGAAGTCTTGAGTGCGGATGCCTTCGCCGCCTTTGAGGAAGTCGGTTTAGAGAATGAAACGGCTGTGGCGGATACAGGAAAGCGGTATCGGGATACGGTACTGGCATTAGGCGGTGGTATACCACCGATGGAGGTATTCAAGCAATTCCGAGGACGGGAACCGAGTACGGAACCGTTACTGCGTCATAGTGGATTAGTGGCGGCGTCTTGACGAAATTGGGTCTGGTGCGATCGCGAAACCACCCTGTAGGGGCGACCCGCTTGCATTAATCAAAAACTCTATTCCATTTAATTGGATCGGGTCGCCCTTTACTCCACTGTTTATTTATATCCGAAGGGCGCACGTCGGTGCGCCCCTACATATAATCCATAATTTGTTTGTACCCTGTAGAAGAACCGCTATAATTCCATAGTGTAATGTTTGAATGAGACTCAATAGTTAATGAAGTGAGACATCAGTTATGCTGGTTGAGTTCAGTGTAGAAAATTATCGTTCATTTAAAGAACGGCAAACCTTCAGTATGGTGGCATCTGAAGATGAAGCGATGCTCAGTAGTAATAGCTTCCCTATGCCGAAGACGAAGGATCTACACTTACTCACCAGTGCTGTCATCTATGGGGCGAATGCCTCTGGTAAGAGTAATTTACTGCGAGCCATGCAGACATTACGGAATATTGTGGTTAGTTCAGCCTCTCGAATGCAAAAGGGTGATAAGTTTGATATTCAACCCTTTTTACTTGATGCTGAATGTCAAAAGCGACCTACGGACTTGGAAGTTATTTTTATAGATAATCAAATTCGTTATGAATATGGACTGACTTTAGACGAAAACCGAGTTTATGAAGAATGGCTACTTGCCTATCCCAAAAAACGTGCCCAGACTTGGTTCTCTCGTACTTATAAGCCAGACAATCCAGACTTCCAGGCAGATGATGGTTATGAATGGTCGTTTGGCGCGGGATTAAAAGGAGAAAAAGAACGAATTAAAAATTTTGTGCGTTCCAATTCCTTATTCCTCTCTCATGCTGCACAAAATAACCACCCTCAATTAACAAATTTATTTGATTGGTTTGAAGAAAACTTAAATATGATCAGCCCACTAATTAGCCCGTATTTTTCGGGATTATACACTGCTGATAGATGTGAACAAGACAAAGAGTTTTGCAAAAAAGTCGTTAACATTCTGATTCAAGCCGATCTTGATATATCAGATATAAAAATAGAGATGCGCCCTTTTCCTTCAGCATCTGAGGGCAAAAAAGCAATAAAGAACACCCCATTTTCTTATTGGGAACAATTCAAAGACATGGAAGTTCCCGATGTTAAAATTATCCATAGAACCATGGATTCTGAACAAATAACACTTAACTTGGAGGACGAATCTGAAGGCACTAAACGTTTATTTGAACTCGCTCAACCATTACTAGATGTTCTTCAGAAGGGAAAATGTTCTTTAGTCATAGATGAACTGGATAGAAGCCTACATCCAATTTTGGCAACAGCATTAGCTAGAATGTTTAATAATCCAGAAATCAATAAAAACCAGGCTCAATTAATATTCACAACTCATGATACGAGTCTTCTCGATGGAGAAATTTTCCGTCCCGATCAGATATGGTTTACAGAAAAAGACAAAAGTATGACCAAGCTATACTCATTGGTAGAATTCCAGCCTTGTGAGGATGAATCCCTACAAAAAGGTTATTTAAAAGGTCGATATGGAGCTATTCCATTTATCGGTGGACTCAATATTTAAGGTATGCCAAAGAAGCGAGGAAAATCTGATCGAGAACTAAAGCGAAAGAAATCGTCTAGGCAACCAAAGAAATTCATTCTTATTGTTGTTGAAGGTCAAGAAACAGAATACAATTATTTTTCTGATTTAAAAGAGGATTTAAAATTACCGACAACTACTATAAAGGTAGCTTCAGGTTCTGGTGGCTCTTGCGTCGATATCGTGAAAAATGCTATTAAGCTCTGTGAAGCAAACCAGAGAGATAATCAAAAGAAGGGCAAGCCAAAATATGATGAAGTATTTTGCCTATTTGATGGGGATAGACCAGAATATCAAGAAGCTAAAAATGACGCTCATGGCTATTCACGCTACACAATTAAGCCAATTCTGTCTATTCCCTGTTTTGAGTTTTGGTTTTTACTCCATTTCCGCTATACGAGTAGTCCCTTTGAAAATTGCAAACAAGTGATCGAGCAGTTAAATAGGGCTTGCTGCACAAGTCGGAAACCCTTATATTTCAAGGCTTTGAGGCAGTTGTTCTGCGGCTGTTGTGCAAGAAAATAAGACAGGATTTGTAAAAAACCTAGCACCTAGCGTGAGAAAGATACTCCCAGGACAACGAT
>NZ_JAVJUO010000003.1:0-24203 GCF_040220555.1 Coleofasciculus sp. C1-SOL-03 | reverse complement strand
CCGTACAAAATTAGGTTCGGTCAAGCTAACTTCTAAAAGCCGAAACGCCCGATTTTTCGTTCTCACTCTTCCTTGTCTACTGGTCTACCTGTCTTCCTTGTCTTACCTCAACCCCAATCTTAAAAAACCTACCCTTATGAGTTGGGGGTGAGGGGGCGATAACTTAACTCTGACACCACTAATCGACAAACATCCTAATTCCATCCAGCGATTGTGGCACAATCAAGACAGGATTATCGCCAAAATCATCAATGGTCTGGGTCAAGGGACAGCAATTATACGGTCGTCGCTACATCATCGAACGCAAACTCGGTCAAGGTGGCTTTGGTATCACCTACCTGGCAAAAGACAGAAAAGGCAACCCCCTCGTCATCAAAACCCTGAAAGATGAAGTGATGACGAATCCCGACTTTATCGAGTTTCGCGATAAATACCAGCGAGATTTTGAGCGGGAAGCTACCCGATTAGCCGTGTGTAGACACCCCCATATTGTCCAGATTGAAAATGTCTTTCATGAACAATCACTCCCCTGTATCGCCATGGAATATATCCAGGGGGAAGATTTATGGCGACGGGTGAGAAATCGCAATCCTTTATCCGAAGCGGAAGCATTAGGCTATATCCAGCAGATTGGGGAAGCGCTGACGGTGGTTCATGATAAGGGATTATTACATCGAGATTTAAAACCCCAAAATATTATGGTGCGTTCTGGCGTATCAGAAGCGGTACTGATTGATTTTGGTATTGCTAGAGAATTTATCCCCAATCTGACTCAAACTCATAGCGTTCATGTCACACCCGGTTTTGCTCCCCTTGAACAGTATGATGAACAGGCACATCGGGGAGAATATACGGATGTGTATGGGTTAGCGGCGACACTGTATTGTTTACTGACGACAAAAGTACCACCGCCAGCATTTATGCGATTGGTGCGGGATTCATTACAACCACCACAGGCGCTGAATTCAAATGTCAGTGATAGGGTGAATCAAGGGATTTTGACCGGGATGGAACTACAGCCAGAGAATCGCCCTCAGTCAGTGCGAGAATGGTTGCGGTTATTGATTCCCCAGAATCCGGCTGATGGTAATGTTAGAAGGAATGTTTCGGATTTGATAAGTGGGGAAGTTATTGGGAATGTTTCGGATGAATAGATTGGGAATGTTTCGGATGAATAGATAGAGGAGTTTTTTAGAGATTTTAGATGAAGTGGGAGGAGTGAAATCTCTTCTCTCGCGGCGAGACTTGTAAAATGTAACATATAAAGGTTTCAGCAAAATGTAACGATTTACAACAGAGGCAAAATTCACAAAGTCTTACGGGTTCTACGTTTCCGATACCTGACACCGCTCCCACCCCAAAGCCACAGAAGCCGCCTGCGGATTAAAACAATTAGCCAAGAAAAATTTGTAAGCAACTTATACACTTCCAAGTAAACGATAGTCAGCCCTGAATTAAAATACTCGAAGAGAAGCCGCTCCGCGTCTACGGGCTAAGAGCTAAAACCCGTTAAAACGGGTTAATAATACTATAGTTGAGTAAGCTTTAGCTTACTTTAGCTTTGAGCCTGAAATTTATTTCAAGGCTTTCTTTCCACGTTGATAATTTTCATATATAATTCGCTAAGCGGCAAAATTATTAATCTGTCTAACCGTTGGTCGGTCTGCATGAGTGGGTGAACGGAGAGAACTTGCAGGTAGAGTCATAACGGCTACGGTGTTGCCTAGCATATCAAAAAATTCAACACTATAACCCGTTTCTAATTCAGCAACGTTATGTTTTTCTACAACTGTACCGATATCACCTGCATAAAGTCCAGCTTCAGGACTATCGCCAAGCAAGATAACGTCTGAATAAAGTTTGTAATCCATGGTATCCTCTATTCATGGCTCTAGTCGCCGTTGAAATAGCAATTGTTATAACCCCAATTCTTCTCGCAATGATTGCAGTGAAATGGTTGCTTTTTCCTGAGATAGTTCTCTTAAAAATGCCATAAACTCAGTATTATGTTTCAGTAGTTCCACTTCCACCGCAAACTCATCGACGGGGGCGAGGGCAAATAGTGCGCCGTCGGGCTTGCGTAAAACGACAGCTTCCCCTTGTGCCAGTGTCATCACCTCATCTAGCGTAAGTTGACCACTTTCTACGTTGATAATTTTCATATCTGAACCTCTTTACCACCAATGTAAAGTGTATTGTGTTCTTTGTGTCCCACAGCCTTGATCTGAACGATACGGGAATCGTTTTCTATAACTACATCATAGAAAACCCGATAGTTATCCACTCGTAGTTCCCAATCGGATAGTTCATTTTCTCCCAGTCGTTTTCTGTTTCTAGTTTCTAGTGTGGGTTCATCGGATAGCTGTGCTTCGATAGAATCAAGAATAATTTTTTGGACAAATTTTCTATAGGCGCGTATATGATTGGCAGCTATAGGAGTAAAGTTAATCTCGCATTTCATTGCATGGAAGAGAACCGTTTATGGCTGTAGGGGCGACCCGCCTGTATCAATGAACAATGGTGTCCATTTAATTGACTCGGGTCGCCCTGTGATCAAAGCCTTGGGAAATGGTGCGTTACGCTTCGCTAACGCACCCTACGGTAAGAACTAGCTACCGCTAATTCGGGCTAAATCGCGGGCGTTTTCTTCAAACGCAGCCGTCAACGCATCATCGCCACTTAATCCGGCTTCTTCGGCTTTATGCAGACAAGTCAGTACCCGCTTGTAATCCCTGGGTATCACCTTGACAAACTTTGGCACCATTTCTGTCCAATTCGCCAAGATGGTTAATCCCAGTTGACTCTTGGTGTACTCGACGTGTTTGGCAATCATTTGGTGGATGATTTCAATCTCCTCCTCATCTTCCAGTTTCTCCAAATCGGACATCTGGGTATTGCAACGAGTGGCAAAATCACCCTGTTCATCCAACACATAGGCGACACCACCACTCATTCCTGCGGCAAAGTTGCGCCCGGTTGGACCGAGAACCACCACTTTACCGCCAGTCATATATTCGCACCCATGATCACCCACGGCTTCCACCACCGCGTTAATCCCTGAGTTGCGGACACAGAACCGTTCACCAGCCATTCCCCGAATATAGACTTCACCCGCCGTTGCGCCATAGAGGGCGACATTCCCGACAATGATATTTTCACGGGGGACAAAGGTGGAACGGGCGGGAGGATAGAGGATTAATTTACCTCCGGATAATCCTTTGCCAAAGTAGTCATTGGCATCGCCTTCGAGTTCTAAGGTGACGCCCTTGGGTACAAATGCGCCGAAGCTTTGACCTGCACTTCCTTGGAAATGTAGCTGGATGGTATCCTCCGGTAATCCCTGCCAATGACGCTTGGTGATTTCGTTGCCTAAAATCGTGCCAACCGCCCGATTGGTATTCTGAATCGGTAGAGTAGCGGTTACTTTTTCACCCTTTGCGATCGCGCCTTTGCATAAGTCTAGCAGTACCCTCATATCTAGGGACTTATCTAACCCATGATCCTGGGGAATCTGGCAATAGCGCCCAATTTCGGGTCCCACATCCGGTTGATAGAGAATCTGGGATAAATCCAATCCCTTCGCCTTCCAATGATCCACCGCCTGCTTTGCTTCCAAGACATCCACACGCCCTACCATTTCATTCAGGGTGCGGAATCCCAACTGTGCCATGATTTCCCGCACTTCTTGGGCGACAAATCGCATGAAGTTCACCGTATGATCCGGATTACCGATGAAACTCTGGCGCAGCACCGGGTTCTGGGTGGCAATTCCCGCCGGACAGGTGTTTTTTTGACAAACTCGCATCATAATGCAGCCCAGGGTCACTAGAGGTGCGGTAGAGAAGCCAAATTCCTCTGCCCCTAATAGCGCCGCCATGACCACATCGCGCCCGGTCTTCATTTGACCATCGGTTTCCACCACAATCCGCGATCGCAGATCATTTAATACCAGAGTTTGATGGGTTTCCGCTACCCCTAATTCCCAGGGTAATCCGGCGTGTTTAATCGAGGTTTGCGGCGATGCACCCGTTCCGCCATCAAAACCAGAAATCAATACCACATCCGCATGGGCTTTGGCAACCCCCGCCGCGATCGTGCCTACCCCCACCTCAGACACCAGTTTCACATTAATCCGGGCGTCGCGGTTGGCGTTTTTTAGGTCATGAATTAACTCGGCTAAGTCTTCAATTGAGTAGATATCGTGGTGCGGCGGTGGCGAAATTAAGCCGACTCCAGGGGTAGAGTTGCGTACCTTCGCAATCCAAGGATACACCTTCCGCCCCGGTAACTGTCCCCCTTCTCCAGGTTTCGCCCCCTGCGCCATCTTAATTTGGAGTTCCTTGGCTTGGGACAAATACAAACTGTTGACGCCAAATCGCCCAGATGCGACTTGTTTAATCGCGCTATTCTTAGAATCACCCTGTCCATTCGTCCAGGTATAGCGTTCGGGATCTTCTCCGCCTTCCCCCGTATTGGATTTCCCGCCAATTCGGTTCATGGCGATGGCGAGGGATTCATGTGCCTCTTTAGAGATAGACCCGTAACTCATCGCCCCAGTTTTGAACCGCCGAGTAATCGCTTCTACAGGTTCCACTTCTTCTAAGGGAATCGGGTCGCGTTTCTTGAATTGTAGGAGTCCCCGTAGGGTAAAATGCTGCTTAGTCTGCTCATTAATTAGGGCAGAATACTCTTTATAGGACTCATAACTCCCCTGACGCACGGCGTTTTGCAGGGCGTGGATGGTTTGCGGACTTAATAGGTGTGCCTCACCGTCTTTGCGCCACTGATATTCACCACCTGCATCCAGGGTATGTCCATTCACTTCCCGGTCAGGGAAAGCGTGACGATGACGCATAATGGCTTCTTGGGCAATTACGTCTAAATCCGCCCCTTCAATCCGGGTAGCTGTCCAAGTAAAGTATTTATCAACAAGTGCCTGTTTGAGTCCAATGGTTTCAAAGATTTGGGCGCCGCGATAGCTTTGAATCGTGGAAATGCCAATCTTGGAGGCGACTTTAATTACCCCCTTAGTAGCGGCTTTGATATAGTTTTTCTGCGCTGTCTTGCTATCGATATTTTCCAGCAAGCCCTGGCTGATCATATCGTCAATGGTTTCATAGATCAGATAGGGATTAATTCCACCGCAGCCATACCCAATCAGAAGCGCATGATGATGAACTTCGCGAGGTTCTCCGGATTCTAAGACGATTCCGACTTTAGTGCGCGTCTTTTTGCGGATTAGGTGGTGATGTAATCCAGCCACCGCAAGTAAGGCGGGGATGGGTGCATGGTCTTTATCAATGCCGCGATCGCTGAGAATAATGATACTGGTTCCTTGTGCGATCGCACTATCCGCTTTGGCGAAAATTTCATCCAGCGCCGTTTCCAATCCCTTCACCCCAGCCTCGGGGTCAAATAGAATCGGGAGGGTAATCGATTTAAACTCCCCTTCGGACACATATTTCAGCTTTGCCAATTCCGCATTCGTCAGAATTGGCGTTTTCAGTTCAATTAAATGACAACTCTGGGGTTCGGGTTCCAGTAAGTTGCGTTCTGAACCAATTGTCGTTTCCGCTGAGGTAATAATTTCTTCCCGAATCGAATCAATCGGGGGATTGGTAACTTGGGCAAAGAGTTGCTGGAAATAATTGTACAGTAACTTCGGGCGATCGGATAACACTGCCAATGGCGTATCCGAACCCATGGAACCCACGGCTTCCACTCCATTCTGTGCCATCGGCGCCATTAGCATCCGCAATTCCTCGAAGGTATAGCCGAATGCGATTTGCCGTTGAATCAGGGTGTCGGGTTCCGGTTGGGCTACCTCTGGCGCATCCTTTAACTGTGCCAGTTCCACCATGTATTCGTCAATCCACTCTTGGTAGGGATGTTCGGTAATAATTGCCTGTTTCAATTCCTCATCAGCAATAATCCGCCCCTCTTCCATATTCACCAAGAACATCCGCCCGGGTTGCAAGCGCCCTTTAAACGCCACGTCTTCGGGTTCTACGGGTAACACCCCCGCTTCCGATGCCATAATTACCCGATCATCCTTGGTGACATAATACCGGGATGGACGCAATCCATTTCGATCCAAAACTGCCCCAATCGTCGTACCATCGGTAAAGGCGATAGACGCAGGACCATCCCAGGGTTCCATCAGACAGGAGTGATATTCATAGAATGCCTTTGTCTGGGCACTCATCGACTCATGATTTGTCCAGGGTTCTGGAATCATCATCATTACCGCATGGGGTAAGGAACGCCCAGACAAGACTAACATTTCTAGGGAGTTGTCGAATATCGCTGAGTCACTTCCCTCTAAATCAATAACGGGCTGAATTTTCTCTAAGTCATCGCCAAACAGCTTCGACTTAAACAGCGACTGTCGGGCGTGCATCCAGTTAATATTACCCCGTAAGGTATTAATTTCCCCATTATGGGCAATGTAGCGATAGGGGTGGGCGCGTTCCCAACTGGGGAAGGTGTTGGTGCTAAATCGGGAATGCACTAAGGCTAGGGCGCTTTTGAGATCCGGATCATGGAGTTCGGGATAATATTGTCCCACCTGTATCGGCGTCAGCATCCCTTTGTACACGATTGTACGACAGGAGAGGCTAGCCGTATACCAACAGGGGTCAACCTCTGACTGGCTAAGTTCTTTTTCCGCCCGTTTCAGGATCACATAGAGTTTCCGTTCAAAGGCTAAATCATCAGCCAGATTCGAGGAACGCTGGAGGAACACCTGTTGCATAAACGGTTCACCCAGTTTGGCGATACTCCCCAAGGGTGAGTTATCCACAGGAACATCCCGCCAACCCAGAACCGTTTGCCCTTCTTCTGTAGCAATTTTCTCAAAAATCTGGCGACTCTGCTGGCGAATCATCGCATCAGGGGAGGTAAAAATCGCCCCTACTCCATACTTACCCGCTTCCGGTAGGGTAATGTTATCGGCGGCGGCGACTTTCCGCATAAACTGATCCGGGATTTGGATTAAAACCCCTGCACCGTCTCCAGTATTCGGTTCACAACCACACGCACCGCGATGTTCCAAGTTTGCCAGAATCGTTAGCGCTTGTTCCACGATATCGTGAGACTGATTCCCCTTCATCTGCACGATGAATCCGACACCGCAAGCATCGTGTTCAAACTGTGGATCGTATAAACCTTGTTTTTTTGGCAGTTGGTTGCTTTTCATCTCAAAATGACCCAAAAATGACGAGGGTTGTAGGGGCGCAAGGACTTGCGCCCGTTTTTCAGTGTAGAGGGTGGAAAGCTATCTGGTGCAACGTAGCGGAAATCAGTATCCAGTGGGAAAAGGTGCAACAGTTTACTGTACAAGCATTCCTTTCTTCTACCTTCTGCCTCCTGCCTCCTGCCTTCTGCCTTTTCGGAAGGGTATCCCGCTGCGACACCACAAGCTTGTTGGATTACGATAAACCAACTCCACCAGAAGTACAAGCCAAGCTTTAACAAAACGATAAGATTGGCAGGATTTAGCGAGAATTCAATTAAGGGTTGAATTTTCTGGGAAAAATTCTAAAAAAACAGTATATCCTGATACCGAATGCCAAAAATTCATGATTTGTTGATCGCGTCGGGGTTCGTAGTAAGGGAACCTTAGCCTTTCAACGTTTCAACGAAGTCAATAACCCTTCCAGAAAACATCTACCGTAACCCACCGATATATGGTTTAAATTGAACGAGTTAGGTTCAAAAGCGTCATTAAACAAAGGGCGCACGTCTATGCGCCCCTACGAACTTGTTTTTGCTGTAAAAACTCGGCAAAATCACAGACTTCGGCAACTAAATCATCGGATAAAGTATCCAGAACCGCCGCCAACTGTTCCCGAACTCCCATAATATCACGAGCCGATTTAACCGGTCTGCGATCGCGAGATGTAGTGGGGTGTTTCCTTGATTATTCCTGATGTTAACATTTGCGCCCTTGGCAATCAATAATTCTACCCGATTTGGCTCAAGCTGAGAAGCGGCGTTTCCCCATCACGATTTTTGGCATTAATATCGGCAATTAGAAGTGCTGCGATTTCAGGAGAAGGGGCAAAATGCAATGGCGTATTCCCCTGATCATCTTTAGCCACAATATTGGCTCCACTTTGCAGCAGGAACTCGATCATCTGCTTAGACCCTATCAGGTTACCGATAACTGAGCAACAAAACCCGCCCTTTATTCAAGGGTTATTGGCTTCGTTGACACGTTGAAAGGCTAAGGTTCCCTTACTACAAACTGCTTTCGTTTTTACATGACCACCGTCTTGCATCCTGGAATTGCAAGCCGACCTCAGCACCGAATTTTCCCTCGACAGAGGGTTGAAACCATTGCAAGAAAGCCTATTCCCCATTCCCTCTCCCCACCACAAGACTCATTCAGCAGACCCTAATTTAAGACTGACTATTTTTTCCGCTTGCGCTTGGCGGCAAACAATCCACCCCCTGCCAATAAGCTTCCTAGGATAAAGGAGGGTTCAGGGGCAGCAGGAGTATTGGCTTCCAGAGCAGGATCAGCTACGTAAGTAAAGTTAAATGAGCCATCATTGGAAGCCACATTAGAGGATGAACCAGTGAACGAGTACATGATATCCTCTTTACCTGGGTAGGAAACCTTAACCAGTTCACTAGCTAGCAATGTAAAGTCTATACCAAAGTTCTCAAGCGCCTCGACGACATTATCAGGAGCATAGAATATCAAGTTCGCGTGACCGGCTAGCCCAAACTCGACATTATTGCCGTTTTTGTTGACGAAGGCAATATTAGGATCAACTGAGCGCTGGAATCCGCCCTGGTTGAGAAAGGTATCGAATATAGCTTCACGACTACTAAACTTAGAAGCCTCTGATCCATAATTAAGGGTAGTTAATCCATTAACTATAGCTGTATACAGTTCAGCTTCATTATCAACCGTCGAACCAACCCCCAGCATAGGTCGAATGATAGGATTACTGCTCAAGGTACTATTAACAGAACTTATAACCCCGTCCACATTGGCGTCAAAGGCATCATTAAACCATTTTGTGGCAACAGTATCTGATGTATATGATGTATCTAAACTTGAGCCAAACAAATCCTTGGCGGTGAGACTACTGAGAGTTATACCTGTATCATCATTAAAGTCTATATCTAAGCTGGTAACCTCGTCGTAGTCCAAAAAGCTTTCCAGATCCGGGTATCCTCCTTCACTGGTCTTAAATAACTCAATATTCCCTCCGGGAGCAGAAGCGGTTCCCGCTAAGATATCGGTCAGGTTGGAGGTATCCGTACCTTTTGACCCTAAACAAAATTGTGCTTCACAAGTGACCGCCGGATCAACATCCCACACTTCAAAGTTATTGGGGGCAGTTCCTGTAACTTCCGCCCCCGTAATGGATGCCGCCAACGCTGGATTGGTGGCGATCGCACTGACACCCATAACAAGTGATGCCCCGACGAGCAGTTTCTGGATATTAGTTTTCATTGCAGTATCTCCGTGACTTTATAGATTGAGCCTTCTTAACAGCACATACACAGGGTTAGGCTTTGGCTAACCCACTCTTGGCTCTAATAACCTCTGGTTGTCCTCTAACCGGCGATGTCTTCAGCCCTTGAGCTTTCGTCGCCTGCCCACAAATTTCCTCATCTCTTTATAAAGTTTACATGAAGTTTCGCAAAAAATCGATAAAGTTTCGATAAAGTTGTAGACATTTTATTTTATATGTGCTAATCACTACTCAACTAAATATATATAAAATAATCTAGCAAGCCGTATAACTTGGGTAGCATTTTGTAAAAAATGGTGTATTTCCACCGAAGTATGCCTACTCACTGACACCACAAAGGGAGCCAACAGGCTCCCTAAAAACTGATCTAATTGTCACAAGCGCCTATCTCAGCGACATTTGACCTAAGATTTTTGGCTCTGGCGTTTGGCGACGACTAAACCACCTACGCCAATTAAGCCGAGTAGAATCGACGGTTCTGGTACATCAACAGGATCAAGCGTAAACTGTGGATCATAGACTCCAGTATGCGAATGGGTTCCATCGTCAGATGAAAGGGTAGATCTAGCCGCACTGAAGGTGTAAGCATAACTTGTTCTACCGTTATGAGTTACTTTAACCACCTCACTGGCTTGCAATTGTGGTGGTAGTATCTCCAAGCGTTGAGCAAATTTGAGTTGTTCATCCTGAGCTGGGTTGAGGACGCCTAATAACATCTGTGTCGCGTCATAGTGACCCGCTAAACCAATATCCACTGTGCCGTTATTATTATTGACGTAGCTGATATTCGCGTCACTGAACCGTTGGAATCCACCTCTAGTCAGGAATGTATTGTATAAACTCCCTCGAGTGTAACCTAAACCGCCAAGTAAGAAATCGTTAATATTATAGGCATCCAGGGCATCACTAAACCATCTATTGGCTAATGTATTTGCCCCATAGCCAGTATTTAAGTCCTCTCCAAACCAGTCTACTGCCGTGAGGCTACTAAGCGTCATGCTTCTACCATCATCAAAGGTAGCTTGTAAACTGGTAACGTCCTGATGCGCTTTGAATTCATCTAGGTCAAGTTGTTCGCTGCTGGCAAATAATTCTAGGTTTCCACCGGGTTCACCAAGGTTACATTCGTAATCAGGACTATAGGCGGGAACGCTGCAATTTCCTTGTAAGAGAGCATTGATATCGGCGTTTGGATTGGCTACCGTTGTATCCAAGATGCCATCATTATTAGAATCGATCGCCTCATATTTAATAATGTCTGAACCAGAGAGAGTAAATGTTGTTGCCGAAGCGGGGGCAGTGGCGATCGCGCTGACACTGGCAAGAATTGATGCGCCAAACAGAAGTTTTTTCAGATTGCTTTTCATGATGTATTTCCCTAGTGATTGAGTGGTGACAAAGTTTAAGGGTTGTATGATTTCGCTTACCATGGCAATATATTCGCCATTCATCTCCTGGATTTCAGGAAATGAAAAGACAACATAAGCCTTTCAAGTTAGCGAAATTTTATCGATTCGCTGGGTTGCATTTTTCTCCTTAGTTATCAAACCCAGCCTGCTCTCAGATATCTTTTATTATAGAGATACCGACTCCTAAAATGGGTGAAGTCCGTGTAAAACTTCTATATGCTTCTGTGAAGATTTAGAGAAGGCTAGAGAAAAGTCCAGGACGTAGCATGAGTTAAATAGGGACAAATCTACCTATATTTTTCAACTTTTGTAACAGTTTTCTCCCGGTTTAGCGGCAAAATATTTAGGGCTTGCTGCACAACCCGGAAACCATTATCTATTAAATACCGAATAGCTTAAACAGAGGGTTCTGTAACCGTACCATGCGATCGCACAAATCCAGCGATTCGCTGCACGGCTGTTTCTAGCACCTCAGGTTCTTGCACCAAAGCAAAGCGAACATATCCTTCCCCAGCGTTACCAAACCCAGCCCCCGGTGATGCCGCCACTCCGGTTTCTTCTACTAACTGGGTACAAAATTGGATCGAATTCTGCTCCCAAGGTTGGGGTAATTTTGCCCAGACATACATCGTCGCTTGGGGAAGCGGAACCTGCCAACCGATACGGTTTAACGCTTGCACAAACGCATCCCGCCGTTTCTGAAACGTAGCCACCATCGCTTGCACACCATCTTGATTTCCCTGTAGTGCCGCGATCGCACCGTTTAAAATGCCGCGATACTGGTTAAAATCCACCACCGCCTTAATTTGGCGCAGTGCCTTAATCAGTTGAGCATTTCCAATCGCATACCCAATGCGAAAGCCGCCCATATTATAGGATTTAGAAAAGGTAAAAAATTCAATCGAGATTTCTTTATTGGGGTCAGCTTGTAAAACTGAGGGCGCTAGGGCGTTAAGATTGGCAGGTGCTTTCCCATCTGGAGAAAATACCAAATCAGCATAAGGGAAATCGTGAACCAGAACCACATCATGCTGGCGACAAAAAGCCACCGCTTTCTGGAAAAACGATAACGGTGCGATCGCGCTGGTGGGATTATGGGGATAGTTCAGCACCATCATCTTGGCTTGGGCAAGGACAGATCCTGGAATTTCTTCAAAAACAGGTAAAAACTGATTTTCTGCCAACAGAGGCATCGGATAGATTTGACCCCCTGCCAAATACACCCCACCGACATGAGACGGATACCCTGGATCAAGCAATAAGGCAAAATCACCAGGGTTGAGAATCGCTAAGGGTAAATGTGCCGTTCCCTCTTGGGAACCAATTAGAGGTAGAACCTCCGTTTCTGGGTCAACCGAAATACCAAATCGTTGAGTATACGTCTTAGCTACAGCCTGACGAAACGCTTGCGTCCCATGAAACAGTAAGTAACCATGAGTGCTAGGGTCATGCAGCGAAGCCTCAATCGCCGCAACGACATGATCCGATGCCGATAAATCAGAGGAACCCAAAGATAGGTCAATAATATCTTGACCCAAGGCTTTAGCTTTTGCCTTTGCCTGATCCATATCGGCAAACACATTGGCTTGCAGGGGTTGTAAACGTTGAGCAAACTGCATGGTTTAGTTATTGCACAGGGAACAGGGAACAGGGAACAGGGCACAGGGCATCAATTCAGACGGGGCGGGTTTAGTGACATTTTGGCGGCAAAAAATGATAATGGTGAAACCCACCCCTACAACCGAAAAGACTCAAAGCTCGTTATCTATGATTTCCTGCAACTTTTGCTTCCCAATAGCCCCTTCATGGAACTGGGCAACCTCTCCATTTTTAAAGAGTAAGAGTGAGGGGACTCCTTCGACGTGATACTGCTTCACAGTAACGGGATTTGGATCAACTTCCATCTTAGTCACTTTCAGGCGATCGCTATAATTTTCCGCAATCCAATTCACCGAGGGCGAGACCAGGCGGCAAGGTCCACACCAAGTTGCCCAAAGATACACTAGCACTGGCTTGTCGGCTTTTAAAACTTCGGTTTCAAACTCCTGATCGGTAATCTCAAGTACGTTACTCACAACACCCTCCATAAACACAAATGACTACTCTAGCGAGACTCACCGCCTCTCGACAATGATTAGCCATTGTCAGATGATCAGTCAGTCAGCCCGTTTTTTCAGGTTCTCTCGATCAGTCTAAGCCTTCAGGCGATCGCAAGAAAACATCAAAGGAAATGTCATGATTATGATGTAGAGACGCGCCATGGCGCGTCTCTCGGATTGTTGATGACGCCTAATGCTTACAAATTGTCGATTTGCTTTCGCAGTTGTTCCAATTCGTCGTCAACTTCGGATTGGGGGGCAGCACCCGAGTCGGTTTTTTGCTCTGATGTGCCTTCTAAAGCTGGCTGAGAGACAGAACCACCGGATAACTGGGCTTTCATTGCCGTCAACTCATCATCAACATCACTCCCCGATTCTAGGGCAGCAAATTGATTTTCTAAGTCAGCACCACCCAACTCATGAGCCGCTTGGGAACGGGCTTCGAGTTCCATCACTTTGTCTTCCATCCGCTCAAATGCCCCCATTGCCGAGCTAGTTCCCAAACGACCAAGGGTACTTTGTAACTGCTCATTGGCTTTGGCAGAGCTCGCCCGTGCCTTGAGCATATCTTTCTTGGTCTTCGCCTCAGAAATTTTGCTTTCCAAGGCAATTAGGTTACGCTTCAGGGTGTCTACTTGAGCCGTTTGCTGTTCAAGCTGACCTTTGAGTACGGTTGCTGTTTCAGCGACGGATTTTTTGCGCTGGAGTGCTTCCCGGGCTAGGTTTTCATCCCCTTTTTGCAGGGCAAGTTGGGCGCGTTGCTGCCAGTTATTGGCTTCGGATTGGTTTTTATTATATTGTTGCTCGGTACGTTTTTGGGTGGCAATGGATCGGGCAACGGCTTGGCGCAGTTGTACCAGATCTTCTTGCATGTCAATAATGGCTTGCTCCAGAATTTTTTCTGGGTCTTCAGCCTTGCTAACCATATCGTTAAGATTAGCTCTGACAACTCGGCTCAGGCGATCAAATAGTCCCATGACGCTGTTTATCCTCTCGGAATGTACAAACTAAGTATCAAGCCGGCTCTACGGTTGGGAACCTGCTCAGGGAGTCAACTTTGTGGAATAGAGGCTCTCCTGTCTTTAGGAGGAAGCGCTGCGTTAATGTAATCGAAACACTCATAACCAATGGTATTAAGACAGGAGGCTTTTCATCTAGTGTAAAAACTTCCAGCTCAATATTGCTAGATCGTCACCGTTTTTGGTGTCGGGGAGCTTGTCGAGACGTAGCACGCTAGGTCTGGGTGCAAGGGGTGCAGGGGTGCTATCAGTCCGGAATATAAATGTGCGACGTTGCACCCATTAGGATTTATCCAGATCAGAACGCAGTTTTTCCAGTTCTGCCTCGATCTCCGCATTGCCACCTGATCCGGCTTGAGCGGACGGTAATTGTGCCGATTCCGTTGTACCACCTAGGTTAGCTTTCATCGAGGCTAATTCCGTATCGATGTCACTGCCACTTTCTATGGCATTAAATTTCTTTTCCAGTTGATCGCCACTAGAGAGTTCCGTGATCGCCTCGGATCGGGCTTCGAGTTCGTGTACTCTGTCTTCCATGCGCTCAAAGGCACTCAGAGTCCCGCCGGTGTTGAGATTTCCTAACATCTCGTTAATTTTCTCTGAGGCTTGAGCTGAACGCGCTCTGGCAATATAAAGGTCTTTTTTCGTTTTTGCCTCCGAGATTTTACTCTCTAGCGTCTTCATATCTTTTTTAAGTTTAGTAACAATCTCACGCTGCTGCCCCAGTTGCCCCTGGAGAGCTTGAGCCGTTTGCTGATAAGTTTGTCGCCGAGTTAGGGCTTCTCGTGCCAAATTATCGTCCCCTTTCGACAGTGCCAGTTGAGCGCGGTTGTACCATTCTTGTGCCGTCGATTCAGCTTGGGAGGCTTGGCGTTCTGTACGTTTTTGGGACGCGATCGCTTGAGCGACAGCCTGCCGCATTTGGATTAAATCGTGCTGCATATCGTCCACAGCTTGTTCCAGAATTTTCTCTGGATCTTCGGCTTGTCCAATCAGGCTATTCAGGTTGGCGCGAATCACTCGCCCGATGCGATCAATCAATCCCATAGCAGCTCTCCATTGTGGTTAGGGGTGGGGAAAACTTTATCACCATGGTATCTCAGGCTTCTTTGTCTGATGTATTATGTCATTGCCCATTCCCCGTTCCCTGTTCCCTGTTCCCCAATTAATCCGGTTTATAAATCGATGCCGAAAGTCCCTGTTGTTGAAGCCTCTCGACTAGGGTTTTGGCTTCTGACTCTAGTTTAAAGGCACCCATAGCAATCCTTGTCCCTGCGGGTACGTTCACCACGTAGGCATCAGGGACAATAGTTTGGGCTGTCTCCAACCCGCTACTATCGCTGGAGTTAATCAGCACATAATAGAACTCATCACTCAGATTCGATGGGGCGGTGTTGGGATTCGGTGCAGCCGAGGTGGATGTATTCGCTTTTTCTGAGGACTTGTTAGTCGATGATTCCGGTTGAGCGGGTGAGGAATTGGGTGTCACCGATGGCGTCGCCGTTGGAGGTGGTGAGGTAGGAGGAGTTAAAAGGGCTGATGGTAAATTTGAAGCTGGATTCGGTAACTGGGGTAAAGGTAGGACTGAAGCCGTGGGTGGAGCCGTTGCTGGAGGCGGTGAATTGGGGATGGGGGCGATGGGTGAAGCACTTGGACTGGAGGTTGGATTGGCTTTCAGATTAGGGAGTGTATTGATATTCACGTCTGGGAATTCATCATCACTGGCAAGATTAGGTTTATTTACGCCGAGTAATTCATTTTCCCGATTAGCGGTTGTCGCTGTTGAATTCTCAGCCGTCGTGGGTGTCTCAGTTTCTAAGAAATTAAGTCCTAGGCTAGTCCGAAAAATATAGGTCAATGTCGCACTCGAAACCAGCAACAGTAAAATCGAACCGACACCGAGGGGAGTGAGGATTCTATTCGTTATGGGTTTTTGGGATTCCTTGGTGGTTTCCTGTTCGGCTAACGTTTGCCGTAGTTTTTCTGAGGATTCTAAATAGTCTTCTGGTTGAGACTGATCCGTTGTCGGGATAACTAATTTACCGTCCCCTGCTAGGGATTCCTCTAGGCTTTGCGAGTCAGTAACCCTTTGCTCCTGAGTCTTCACCAAGGGGGCTTCCTGGCTAGGTAGGGGAGGAAACAGGGGTGGAGTCGGTTCAGTCTTTGGGGATTCTCTCTTTTCTGGTGTGGGAGAACCACTCACTTGAGCGGATTGCCGATCAATGTCTCCGGGAGAACTCATAGAATCGGCGGCTGGGGCGATAGAAATAGGAGACGCTTTTGTCGGCTCAAGCTGATTGACTGCCGATTTCTGTTTGGGGTAACGCCCCGGTAGTTGGGGAGATGTGATACCACGTCCTCGGCGTTGGCGTCGATAGCGAGCTAATTCGGCTTCGAGTTGCACGTCTAGGCTACCTAAAGCCGTCTGCAAAGCAGGGTTAATCGACAGGGGGGAGGAAGGAGTGGATGATTTAGCTGAGGTTTTTTGGCTCATGAAGGGAACTTCCGTTTAATCCAGCAGGGTTGAGTTAGAGGCTCGTTGTGACAACGAAGACGATACTTAAGGATAGTGTTGGTTTAGGATAGCTGTATAGGGAAGCATAAATACTCATGCTGAAATCTCTTAATCATATAGTAGAAGCACTGGATAATCAGCCGTTTTGGCAAGGTCAAAAGCAGTTTCAACAGATTCGCGACTGTTGGGCTGAGGTTGTGGGTGAAGATAGGGCGCAGCAAACCCGACCCCATTCACTATCCCGGAATATTCTTTATGTTGCCACGTCAAGTTCGGTTTGGTCTCAAGATCTGAGTTTAAATTGCCGTTCTATCTTGAAACAGCTTAATGCTCGATTGTCCACGCCGATAGAGACTATCCGTTTTTCGCCCGGATGGTGGTATCAAGAGCAAACCTTACCCCAGGCTGAGGAATCGGAACATCCCAGCCTTGTGGATGAACCGGAGGTCTCATTTTCTGCCGATCCGCCTGTGGAACCGCCTACACCCCAAACCGCATTTGAACAGTGGGCGGCGAAAATTAAGGCGCGATCGCAAAACCTACCCCTGTGTCCCCAATGCCATTGTCCGACACCGCCAGGAGAACTGAAACGCTGGCATGTTTGTGGCTTGTGTGCGACTAAGCAGTGGCAGGGTTAGCGGTTGCCTTGACCAGGCTGATGAATGCTTATGAATAATGACCATTTAGATCGGTTTAACTTATCATTCTCAATTTAATGTCCCGATAATATTTCGTATCTAACTATACATTAGGTTGACCCTTTGGGTTTGATCCCCATGGGGTTTCACGAAAAATTAACCAAGTTTCTGACCAAGCTTAACTGATTGTTTCGTTTCTTTGCGAAAATGTGTTCATATATAAAGCAATTATAAAGAAAATCTAAAAAATTAATACTTTGAGGAAAAAATAATGGACATTTAGAAGGTATAGACAGCTAATTAAAAGTTCAGTTTTAAAGAATCCAATGAAGACCTGCAAATGTTCAACGTCCGCTTGTCAGTTTTGTCGCTATTACCAACTTGAAGGTCGGCGCGGTGGCATGTGTCAGCAACTTGGCGTACCCGTTAAAGCCAATTGGAAAGCTTGTTCTTTAGCCTTACCTCCCTTTGCGCCGTCGTGGGAAAGTTTTGAGCAAATATGGCTTGATGATCAACGCATGTTGAGAGAAGAGTTAGCTGTAACTTGCTCACAGAGTCATCCCCAGCCGACAGGTTCGACAAAAATCCAGGCATCAACGCCAGAAAAAGTGACATCTCAAGTTGCTCTTGTGTGATTTCCCGTTTATAACGTTCGGCTAGAGTATCGGTTGGTTAGAGGTTACTTACAACCTTGATCAATTGGACTCATTCAAATGAGTAAATGCATTTAGTTTTCCCTTGAGTTTTATCGTTTAAGAGAATTCCTGTTTAATTAATTTCTGATAACCAAATCTTAATCTTTGAGAAAATTCATGTAGGGGCGGGTTTCACCGTTATCGTTTTTGATTCGCCCATAAGTGACTAAACCTGCCTTTATGTAGGGGTGGGTTTCACCATTATCGTTTCTGATTCACCCATACAGCAGTTTGCTCTGCTATGCGGTACATTTTCGATCCCCCTAAATCCCCCTTAAAAAGGGGGACTTTGATCTACTGTACTTTATTACAGAATTAAGCGCTGTAAGTGACTAAACCCGCCCCGACCGAGTGCAAAAATTAAATTAACGAGAGATGCTGCTTAAGGTAACCAAGGATATTGACGGAAATCAGGAGGGCGCTTTTCCAGGAAGGCTTGTTTTCCTTCTGACCCCTCCTCCGTCATGTAGTACAGTAACGTGGCATTTCCAGCCAGTTCTTGTAAACCTGCTTGACCATCACAGTCAGCGTTAAACGCTGCTTTTAAGCAACGGATAGCAATAGGACTTTTTTGTAAGATTTCCTTTGCCCATTGAATCCCCTCCGCTTCCAACTGGTCTACAGGAACAACAGTGTTCACCAAACCCATGTCCAGCGCCTGTTGTGCCGTATACTGGCGACAGAGAAACCAGATTTCCCGGGCTTTCTTCTGACCCACGATTCGGGCGAGATAGCTAGCGCCAAACCCCCCATCAAAGCTGCCGACTTTTGGACCCGTTTGACCAAAGATGGCGTTATCTGCGGCAATGGTTAGGTCACAGATAACGTGCAAGACATGACCGCCGCCAATGGCATACCCGGCGACTAAGGCAATCACCACTTTTGGCATCGAACGAATTAGGCGTTGTAAGTCCAAGACATTTAAGCGAGGAACGCCATCATCGCCAACGTATCCCGCCTTATCCCGGACACTTTGGTCTCCTCCAGAACAGAAGGCATATTTACCATCCGTGTGAGGACCTGCCCCGGTTAATAAAACAACGCCAATTCTCTGGTCTTCGCGGGCGTTACAAAAGGCGTCGTAGAGTTCAAAAACAGTTTTAGGGCGGAAGGCGTTGCGCTTGTGGGGGCGATTAATCGTGATTTTGGCGATACCGTCGGCTTTGTGATAAAGGATATCCTCGTAAGTTTTGGCGGTTTGCCAGTCAATTGACATATCGGTATTTTCCCTTGGTTATAAAGACTCCAAGTACTACTTTGAGCTTGACATTCCCTATCCTAAGACCCAATGGCACTGAAAAGCGTGCGTTTTGGATCGCCAAAACCCTTGATATACCGTGGGGTGGGCAATGCCCACCAGCCTTAATGGAGTACCCGATTAAGATGTGGCAATTTGCTGGAAAGGTTGGCAGGGATATGAATGCGTCACCTTTCCCCAATAAAATCAATCATCAAGCCACCAACACCTGAGGCACAACCGTTTCCATCAACTTCTCTGTGTCGCTGATGGATTGAGTACGGTGGGCAATGCCCACCCTACGATTATTCACCAACTCTATCTGCGATCGCGTCAAAATTGGGTATCGGGGGTTGCTTGCCCTGACAAACACAACACCTTCAACATCATTTCCTCCCGTCCGTACCCAAGAATGAAAACTAGAGGATTGCCACAAATGAGGACAAGATACTAAACCATGTTTAACCGGATTGTAATGGATATAGTTAAGATGGGCTGCAAAGTCCCTCTCATCTCGAATGGTATGTTCCCAGAAGCGTCACTGCCAAACATTACTTTCTCGATGCTTCTGACGTGATATTGACACATTTTGAGGTAATGCTCTCTCACCACGCAATGATTGCGTAAACAAAACTTTTAACCGACCAACTCGCTTAGAATAATTTTTATCGTTGACAGGTAATTTCCAGAGAAAATGGAGATGATCCGGGAGCACAACAGCCCCAATAATATCAAAGGGCATTTCAGTTTTCACTTGTGCCATGACACAGCGCAAGCGAGAAACATTCTCTAGTTCTGAGAAAAAAGGCTGACGATTATACGTCACCACAGTCAAGAAAAACGTGCCTCCAGGACTAAAGACTCGACGATAATCAGACATTTCCGTAGGGTGGGCATCGCCCACCAAAGATGTTGAAATGGTGGGCATTGCCCACCCTACCTAACTGGCTACTTCGGCATGGGGTGGAAAGCCATGCTGGATTCTGCCAATATCAGCATCATATTTCTTCGAGGTTTTGAACAGTTCAAAGCGTCCATCCGCCGCATAAACGGCACATTTATCACGCAACGCCTGCATCTGTTCGGGGTTCATCGGCTGAAAACCCCGGGCAATGGCTAGGTTTTGACGCAATACATCCAGTGACGGAATACCGCTAACCGTAGTGGCGACAGGTAAACTCATCGCATAACCCAGCGCTTCCTCAACCGTGAGAATCCCGTTTTTTATCGCTTGACCATTACCACTTAAGCTTTTCATCCCGATGGGCGCAATACCGCGCCGATTCAGTTCCGGTAATACCTGCTGTTCAAAACTGCTAAACGTGGCGTCGAAACAGTTAAGCGGTAACTGGCAAGTGTCGAAGGGGAAATCGTAAGCCAACATCTTCAGGTGAATCGCTGGATTTTTATGACCCGTGAAGCCCACAAACCGCACTTTACCCTCACGCTTTGCCCGTTCTAATGCTTCAATTGCCCCATTTTGGCGGAAAATTAGCTCTGGGTCGTTATCATAAACGACTTCATGAATTTGCCACAAATCTAGATAATCAGTTTTCAGTCGCCGCAGTGAGTCTTCCAATTGCTGCATCGCCACACTCGCATCGCGTCCATGAGTGCAGACTTTGGTCATCAGAAAAACTTGATCACGCCGCCCAGCCAAGGCTTTACCCATCAATTCTTCGCTGCGGTGGTTATTATATTCCCAGGCATTATCCATAAACGTGATTCCCGCGTCAACGGCTTCTTGGACAATGCGGATTGCTTCCTCCTGACTCGACGCATTACCTAAATGAGCGCCACCTAAGCCAATGGCTGAGACGTCTACGCCAGTGCGCCCCAAGGGACGACGGGGGATTTCTCCAGGGTTGAGGGTTGTCATACTATTTGTATCTCCTGCAATGGGTGTTTTTTGCAGCGGTGCGGCTGCAACAGGTTGGTTAACTGATTGCAAAATTAAGTCAGATAGGGCGATTCCTGCACCAAGGACACCGCATCGTTTGAGAAACTGTCTGCGCTGGGGGTTGAGTGGGGAGTGATCACTGGCGGCTTTGTCGTTATCGGTCATCAACTTTTATCCGTTTACCATACTTTAAGTATGTTCAAAGACTCAGTTTTGCTCAACGACTGGCAGGTTATTGCGGCGGCTGATAATGTTGCTGTCGGTACGGTGCAGTCTATCCGGTTGCTGGAACATGATTTAGTAATGTGGCATGATGGCGAAGATTTCGCGGTGGCGCAAGATCAGTGTCCGCACCGAGGGGCGGCTTTATCACGAGGAGTTGTTCGCTCAGGTAATTTAATCTGTCCGTATCACGGCTTGGCGTATGACCGAAAGGGAAACTGCATTCGCATTCCTGCTCATCCTCACCTTAAACCACCAGCAAGTGCTAGTTTGAGGACTTATCCGATTGTTAAACGTTACGGCTTAATTTGGACATCTCTAGGTCAACCCAAGCAGACAGTTCCTTGTTTCCCGGAGTGGGATGACCCCAGTTATCGTAAAATTCTCTGCGGTGCGTATTATTATCGCGCTAGCGGCTTTCGGGCTTTGGAAAATTTTCTGGATGTGGCTCATTTTCCCTTTGTCCATGAGGGATTACTGGGAGACGTGTGTCAAAGTGCGATCGCGGACTATCATGTCCAATCTACTCCAGATGAAATTATGATTAATAATATCCGCGTCTGGCAACCTGACCCTGATGGTACGGGTGAAGGCGGCTATGTAACCTATACTTATCGAATTTTGCGTCCGCTAACGGCTCATTTTGTCAAAGCATCAACTCAAGGGAACTTGGCTATTTTTTTTACCGTCACGCCCGTCACGGAAACCGAATGTCTGGGCTGGATGGGGTTAGCGATGAATTATGCGTTTGATGTTCCTGAAGCTGAATTAAAAGCGTTTCAAGATCAAGTTGTGGCTCAAGATATTCCCATTGTTGAGTCACAACGTCCTCGATTATTGCCTTTAGATGTACAACGGGAGTGTCATTTCCCCAGTGATAAAGCCTCCCTAGCTTACCGTCGCTGGCTGAAACAAAAGGGGGTGACATTTGGCACGATATGAAGTAATACGTCAAAAGTCAATTATCGGCGTGGGTTTAGCCAAAATTGTCGGCGTGGGTTTAGCCACTGTAGGGGCGGGTTTAGGAACTAACATCAACTATTCACCAATAAATGAACAACAAAACCCGCCCTCTCCACCACTAACTGAATTGAACAATAAAACCCGCCCTTCCCACCATTAACTGAATTGAACAATAAAACCCGCCCTCTCCACCACTAACTGAATTGAACAATAAAACCCGCCCTCTCCACCACTAACTGAATTGAACAACAAAACCCGCCCTCTCCACCACTAACTGAATTGAACAACAAAACCCGCCCTGATTCATAATCAATAAGTCCTACAGCCGTTTACCCCTTAATGAACTACAAAAATTCATCTCTAATATCCCATCCCTCATCCTTCTTTTTCAGCGTTGTTATTCCCACGTATAATCGTCTACCCATTCTACAAAAGTGCCTAAAAGCCTTAGAACACCAACATCTCAAGGAAAATACTGTTGTCGCTGGCTATGAAGTCGTCGTGGTGGATGATGGCTCAACAGATGGCACACTAGAGTGGCTGGAGTCTCATCGTCATGAACTATCTAAAGTGCGATCGCTCTCTCAAGATCACCTGGGTCCAGCCGCCGCCCGAAATCTAGGTGTTGAGCAAGCTAAAGGCGATACAATTATCTTTATTGATAGCGATTTAGTCGTCACCGAGAATTTCCTGCAAGCCCATGCGGATGCACTGGTTCAGGGACAACAGCAATTAGGGAGCGATCGCGTCTTTACGTATGGCTGGGTAATTAATACCAACAATTTCGATAATCCCAGTTCGGAACCCTATAAAATAACGGATTTCTCCGCCGCCTATTTTGCTACTGGAAATGTGGCGATCGCGCGGAAGTGGTTGGAGGAAGCGGGACTGTTTGACACGCGCTTTCAACTCTATGGTTGGGAAGATTTAGAACTGGGTGTTCGCCTCAAACAGTTAGGTTTAAAACTGATTAAATGTCCGGCTGCTGTCGGCTATCATTGGCATCCTCCCTTTAATTTAGACCAAATTCCCCAGATGATTGACCGAGAAATTCAACGGGGACGCATGGGGGTATTATTTTATCAAAAACATCCCACTTGGGACGTGCGAATGATGATTCAGATGACATGGCTGCACCGGATACTCTGGGGAGTTCTTTCCGTGGGTGGGCGATTAAATGAACGAACCATGGCATCTTTTTTGCAATATTTGATTAATCGCGGGAAGCCGCAGTTAGCCTTAGAAATTGCCCGAATTTTCCTGAATTGGTACAACGTGCAGGGAGTTTATGCGGCTTATGCGGATATGGAAAAAAAGCGGTAAAACAAAAGAAAGAGTATATTTAAGGTATGATTCAATCGACATCGGCTGAAAGCAACAACAAGGAAGTTCAGGGAATCACTAAGATTTCTGTACAGGGGTTTAAGTCACTCTATGACGAGTGCAGTATTGAAATCCGTCCCTTAACCATTCTGGCGGGTGCGAATAGTTCCGGTAAATCCAGCATCATGCAGCCATTATTGCTGATGAAGCAAACCCTGGAAGCTACCTATGACCCTGGTGCGTTGTTACTGAATGGTCCAAATGTGCGCTTTACTTCTGTGGAACAAATTCTATCTAAAAAATCTGACAAAAATGAAATAAGTCAAGTTAATACTGTACTTGAATTACAACACAGTGGATTTGAGCATTTTATTCAAATGATCTTTGAAGGTGTACCGGGGCTTACTCTCAATGCCCCAAGCCGAATCCCGCACTTATGTCACTACAACAACGAACCGTTGGGCGGTTGCGTTTTTGAATGATGCGGCGACACTCGGCTACGATGCTAAGATTGATTGCTTGAAGCTGCTCTTGGAACAAAATCCTCCGAGTAAGTCAAAGTTGAACACTCAGCTACAGCAGAATCATGACATCAACAAGCGACAGGCAAACAGCATCATTGCTTATGTTGAAGGTGCAGTTAAGTCGGCGAATGAATGTCGTAGCAATCACTTGGAATTACTGCAAGG
>NZ_JAVJUO010000002.1:0-4682 GCF_040220555.1 Coleofasciculus sp. C1-SOL-03 | reverse complement strand
TCCTTGGCAAAGTCACTGTCAGGCGTACAATCTAGGTATTGCATCTAAGTTACCCATGCGTGAAGCTTCTACTCCCTTACCTCACAAAATCATTGGTGTTGCCGTGATTTGGAATGACCAAGGACAAATTTTAATTGACCGTCGCCCTGCTCAGGGGTTACTGGGTGGATTATGGGAGTTTCCTGGCGGCAAAATTGAGCCGGATGAAACCGTGGCAGACTGTATTCAGCGGGAAATTCGGGAAGAATTGGGAATCGAGATAGAGGTAGGCGATCGCGTAATCACGGTCGATCATGCCTATAGCCATTTTCGCGTGACGTTGATTGTTCATCACTGTCGTCATCTCTCAGGTGTGCCTCAAGCCCTGGAATGTGATGAAATCCGTTGGGTAACCCTAGAGGAAATTGACCAGTTTCCGTTTCCCAAGGCTAATATTCAGATTATTGCAGCATTGAGATCTTCCGGACAAACTCAGCCAAACTCTTAGTTAAAATGGCTTCATATCGAGTTATACGGTGATTTTATGCCTCAACCCATTAATTCATCAAAAAACTGTGAAGCTAGGACTAGGATTTAAATCGTTTATTTTTCGCAACGAAACCATTACGACTGCTGACTTGTTTTTTAAATTTAATACCCGTGACGATCACACCTACAGCTAGAAGACTTAACAAATTATTGGGCTCAGGTACTGAGACTGACCTAGAGCTGAAATTATCAAATGTAGCATTGTTTGGGTCATTAAAGTTAGGAAAAGACACCTGACTAATATCTACCGCAACACCTGAAGTCCCTGTCAATAAAGGAGCATTTGTATCTATTGCGTTTAGGCTAAACAACTCAACGCTACCTGAAGCATCAAAGAAGCGACCGATGACTTTGTTCCTAATAACTTCTAGCTCAACAAAATATGCCTGATCCAACGATGGTAAAACGTTAAAAGCATTAGCAAGGATTATAGCCTGATCTCCAGCCTGACCTCCAATGATTTTAGCCAATATGAGTTCACCATTACTAAAGTCAATTGTTGCGGCGTAGCTACTGAGACTAGACAAGTCTACTCTGGCTAGCACTGCTATCTCGTCATTACTATCGCCGGCTGGATTAAGAAGAGCTGAAACCTTAACATCATCAAAAATCTGGTCTTGATTTATGAAGAAGCCTGAAACAGAGCCACCCTCTGTCGCGGATTGTTGATCCCTTAACCGCAAGAAATTATTGCTATATTTATCTTCATTCACTATTATTAACTATACAGTATTTGGCGTACAGCCAACATATATGCAAAATAGGTCAATATACCAGGACTTACGCAACTGTCACACTGGATTAATCTTAATAATCTGCCCTTCCTGATTAATCGGATAAACAGTACAAGTACTCATACTCTTTACCCCAACCGTTCTAACCGGACTAAAATCGCCCACTTCATCCCCATTCCCTCGAATAACCTCAATCCAATCCGGGCTTCCTTCCCAAGTCAACTCACGGACATCCTCACCAAACTCAAACACCACGACTCCTTGAGAGTTGGCAAACTTCGTATCAAAGACATCCACCTCAGTATCATAAGCAGCATATTCCTGGTTAGGAGACATACCAGAGAAAGCAACAGAAGTCCCAGACTCCGATACACAGCTAGACTTCCCTGGTGGTGGTGCAGGGATATAAATATAGATAGGTTGGCTTGACTCTCAAGAAACCACAGGAATTAGACATTACCGTTCTTTTCGCATTCCTATCCAGCATCCGCAGTGTCATCGCACTCTCAGGAGTCAGCCCCCGAATTGCGATCGCACCTCCAAACCAAAAACCCCCAGTTTGAATGGCTGAGGGCATGAACAACCTATAACGTCGCCAACCGTGTTAATTAGGCAAAGTGTTGCTAGCAAAAGCATCCATCCGGTAGGCAGGAAGGAGTGCGCTGGCTGTAATCGGTAGTTGGTTGAATGTGGCTGAAACCGAATTGTCGGTGCTTTCTGTGCAATTTCTCAACCGTCGGATTGAATCGGTTGAGCAACTTCAACATGAAGTTGCGATCGCGTCCAGTAGAAAGGTGTTCTCAAATTCTTGTTGGCGGGTGGTTGTGGACTCATCCAGATATTTGGAGAGCAATCGCGTCCAGTAGAGGGGTGTTCTCATTATTAAATCCGTTTTCCCCGATACTAATGCACCATTTTAGCTGGGTCACGCCAGTAGGGTGAGCTGCTCAAGGATTGCTGCCGCGATGCACTAGACTATACCTGAATGGCATCGCCAGAATGTAGTTAGTACGGTTTGAGCTAGTATCATCCCGGTTCTCTTTGAGCATGATAGTGTTCAACAGCATTGCTTTGAGAAGCCTCCTCTCCTCTACAATGACTGGTATTCTATTTTTCCGCAAGTCCCTAACCTCACCCTGGAAGACATCATCGCTGATTTCCGCCTGAGTAATTGTCGCCTTGTCACCCTTTCCGCCTGCGAAACTGGGTTAACTGACTTCAGTAATATCAGCGATGAATATATCAGCCTCCCCTACGGTTTCCTCTTAGCCGGGAGTACCAATGTCGTCAGTAGCCTGTGGACAGTCAGCGCCTTTGCTACCGCCCTACTCATCGTCAAATTCTACCAAGAACTCCAGCAGCAAGAGAACCTCGCCCTCGCCCTGAATACCGCCCAATGTTGGTTACGAGACACCACCGTCAAAGGCTTTCAAGACTGGCTTCCCAATTCTCCCTTCAGTACCACCTGGCAGATAGAATTAAAGAAAGATTTCCAGAAACTAGAAACCGAACAAGGGGAAAAAGCCCAACCCTTTAACAACCCCTATTATTGGGCTGCATTTTGTCTAATTGGCAAAGGATTTTAACATCATGTATGTCTACAAAAACAGTATTATTTCCTTCATTAAAGTTCTTGAAACTAACGCCAACTTACTCACCCCTCCAGACTGGGATAATTTAAAGAAACTCGGCAATCAACTTCCTGATGATGATATCGAGGATATCTCGAATCAACTGGAAAAATGGTTAAAATAATCCGCCTCCCGCCAGGAACTATTTCAAAGATACCAGCAACAACGAGAGGGGGTAACAGAAGAGGGGGTAACAGAGACAGAAATCAGAGATTTTCAAGTAACCATTGGTGTTGGGGGAAGCAAATCTCCCACGCCAACGAATCAACAAAGCCCAGCGGCGAAGGACATGATTATTAATATTATTATCAGACATTCACCCCCATCTACACCCCAGACAAACCCACCCAATATGAAGCGGTTCGACTCAAGCTGATAGAACGGAGAATGCAGCGAGAAGCCAATAATAAATGATTATTTTAGTTGACTACAATTTGAACCGACAAGCTATCTTTTTCCCCCTCATCCCCTAACCCCTTCTCCCACCAGGGGAGAAGGGGAACTATTACGTAAAGATGCGGTTAAAATTACCTCTAACAAACCGCTTTTCTCTTACTCCCCTCTTGCTCCCCTCTCCCAAGCTTGGGAGAGGGGCTGGGGGTGAGGGCTGGCGTGGGAGAGGGGCGATATTCTTCAGTCAGTTAACACCGATTAAACCTGCTAAACAGGGTACGGCAATGCCGTACCTCCTACAGATATTCTGTATTATAGGCTAATGAAAATCTCGGCAATTTCCATCAACATAAGACGAATGACGAATGACGAATGACAAAGGATATAAGACCAATAACCCATAAATGAAAAACCTTAGCCTCACCCTCTAAGCCTTCCACCTGCGTCAAACCCTCACCGACGCCCCCGATCGCGTGGCGGATGATGCGGCTTTATTATGGGATAATCTGACTAATCTGGGACATTTCCCTGGACTGACTACTCTCAAATCTCACCTCATCTGCTACACCAACACCGAATACACCCCCCAAAACGAACCCGGACAAAAAACTTACTGGCTTACCCACGCCCAAAAAGAGATGGAAACCAATCTCACCAACTTTGACACCAAGCAACAGCATCAGAAAATCAGCGACAAAGCCTCTTAAACTGGTACGCCAAAGCGGGTCGAGACTTGCCTTGGCGAGGTAGCACCGATCCCTATCGGATCTGGATCTCAGAAGTTATGTTGCAGCAAACTCAGGTGAAAACGGTTATCCCTTATTATCACCGTTGGTTGGCTGCATTTCCCACCATCGAGGCACTAGCGACAGCAGATTTACAACAGGTGCTTCTAGTTTGGCAAGGATTAGGATACTACAGTAGAGCTAGAAATCTCCACAAAGCCGCTCAACAAATCATGGAAAACTATGGGGGAATTTTTCCGAATCAACTGAGTGAAGTTTTAGCATTACCCGGAATTGGTCGAACCACCGCTGGCGGAATTCTCAGCGCCGCTTTTAATCAACCTGTGCCAATTCTGGATGGGAATGTGAAGCGAATTCTGGCACGATTGGTGGCGTTACCAGTACCACCAGCTAAAGCGACGAAGCAGCTTTGGCAACTGTCCGAAACCTTGCTTGATCCCGAACATCCTGGCACGTTTAATCAGGCGTTAATGGATTTAGGGGCAACTATCTGTACTCCTAAAAACCCTGATTGTTCCCATTGTCCTTGGCAAAGTCACTGTCAGGCGTACAATCTAGGTATTGCATCTAAGTTACCCATGCGTGAAGCTTCTACTCCCTTACCTCACAAAATCATTGGTGTTGCCGTGATTTGGAATGACCAAGGACAA
>NZ_JAVJUO010000001.1:0-6260 GCF_040220555.1 Coleofasciculus sp. C1-SOL-03 | reverse complement strand
CGGTGCAAAGTGCAAGACCGTGGCACCTAGTCGAGTGGCTGCTTCTTGGGGGGTTAAACTAGACATTGCCTGACTATATCATAGAAAATGTCTAGTTATGTCACTAATTGTCTAGATATTTACGGACTGTTAGTTAACCCTGAAAAATCTCGGGTCTTCCGTACTTGTGGTGATAATGCAAGCTTACTCTCTTGCCTGTAACTGCATTAGGGAATGAAAATTCGCCTTGAACCTCGATAGTCTTCAATGTCAACGATGATATCGACCAAGCGATTAACGCAACGATCCCGATACTCCGGTTCAACAAGCAACCGATCAATATTTCCTATTGTGATGACAGGCAACGATATTGGGGTACTCTCTTCGCGTATCACTTGTTCCAACGAGTCTTTTCCTTTCATGCTTCGGTTAGCAGTGAGTAAAATCATCTCGTTAGCTTGGGCACATTGCCAAACCACGCGATCGCTACTACTAACTTCTAACCCTACCTCTTCAAAGAGAATAAAGTGAATGGAAATTAGTTCAAGCCAGCCACTTGCAGCAAGACGACCTGCAAGGAGTACAGAGTGTCCACGTAAATTATGATCAACCAGAATGTTCATGCTTGCGATTCAAGCTTGGCTCGTTCTACTTGAAGCTTTGCCCGAATTGCTTCTGTGCCTGGTCTTGGGGGTTTTGCAACAATGTGAGCAATACGATCACGATTTTGCTGTTCATAGTACTGTCGCAATTCTTCAGCTTCTTTGAGAATGGTTTGGTATTCTGCTTCAACTTCAGTCCAATGGGAATCTATGTAAGATAGCGCAGAACTTAGCTGTTCATCTGTAAGACTCAGCATGGCACGGATGAACTTTGGTGGGTATTGCTCTGTAACATAGTCCATCACGTCATATAAAGTAACACGGGTTCCTGAGATCGTTAGTCCCCTCTCTGTACGAATGATAGCCGCTTGCCCATTAGAATCCGAAATCATATCCATAACTCTGGAACAGCTATGTCTATATTACCTCGCCCAAAAAACTGGTGGGTATAATGTCTACTATAATTTAACCCGCTTCCAATAAGCGCTAGTTTCATCTAGAAGCGCTACAGTTCCTCAATTTCTCTAGTAAGTCCTGTTGCTTCTGTGATTGTGTCAATACTCCCTGCCGCAGATCCTAGTTAGATGCGCTCTAACTAATCGGGTTACCGACAGTAGGGAGACTCAATCGGAACAAATGCTAAACCGTAATGTCGGTTACTACAGGGTGCAACCTGTACTAATAATCCTGGCGGATTCCCGCGATTACCATTCGGTTCAAATTTAATGGTTCCGGTTGCTCCTTCAGCGCTAAAGTTAGAAGCCATTAATGTTTCTTGCATACCCATGCGTGTTGGTTTATCTTGCATGACTAAAGCTTGTTTGTGGGCACGAGCCGCATCATAGGTGAGAGCTGTTCTCGCACTAACTTCTCCTCCCCACAAATCACGAGCGTCTTGAATGAATTCTTGATTGGGGCTACTCAAGCTAAGCCAGGGAGAAAACAAAACGAACTTGTCAAAGGGTTTTAAATCGGCAATGGCGAGACTCTTTGGACCGTAGAGAGACCAGCTTCCTACTATCCAATTATCACCATTATTAACCTTGACCAAATCAATGGCATGGAAAAGAGAATCCGTCACTTGACCATCTGGAAGTAAAACCAGCGCTGTTTCCCCAGCTTGTTGGTTGACTTCAGTAATAGCTTTTTCGACATTGAAATTCTTCTTCGACAAATTAAACTCTTTTACGTTAACAACCGTTCCGCCCTTTTCTTTGAACCGAGTTTCAAACTCCTGTCGCAGCGAGCTGGTGAAGGGGCTATTAGGATTGTAAAAGACAACCGCTTGTTTTTGACCCGCTTCGTTACGTAGGTAATCAGCTAAATACTTGGCTTCCACTCGATTACTATGAACAGTCCGAAAAAAAACATCTTTCGGCTCTTCTGTCAGTTCTTCAGTAGTCGTACCCGGAGATATCACGACCAATTTGTTTTCTTGGTAAACATCAATCGCGGCTACCGTTGACTCGCTAGTGTAGTGTCCGACAACACCCAGAATCTCTTGCTGTTTCACCAGTGCCTCTGCCCTTTGCTTGGCGGCTTCTGTATCATTACTATCATCAGTTATGACAACTCTCAGACCTATCTGATTCTTAATCGCTTGCTTGGGCAGAAACTTATAGCCGGGAAAGTTCTCAACGAGTTTTTCCTTACCCTTAAAGAGTCCCAAATTGACTTCCGTTTGTAATTGGGCAACGCCCCTCAAAATTTCTTGAGCTAATTCTGAATCGGTTACGGATGTAGATTCATTCTGCCTTTGAATCACAGGAACGGCAACAGCAATGGTGTAGAATTTTGCGCCTTTAGCTTGCAGTAGCGCATTGTTTAAGTAAATTAATGTTTCCGGGTCTCTGTTCTCTTTCTGCCATGATTTATTAAGCAACTCAATCGCTTCTGTATACTTCGATTCCGCTAATAATTTGACCCCCCTTTCCTTTAACCGTGGGGGTAAACGTTGCAGCAGAATTTCTTCTCCACAACTTATTGAGTCCCCCTGATGAGGAGGACAAGTTTTCCCCGATTCTATGGCAAGTTTATCAAGGCTCATCAGTGTAGATAAAACGACAGCGAATCCCAAGCCAAATCTTAAACCAAGCCTTTGCCACGTCTTCCTTGGTGGTGGTGATGACGATGGAGTCCAGGTAAAAGAAGCGGCAGTTGGATGTTGATACATCACGGGTAACCATGTCGCGTAAGGCAGTCGATCCTCTATCGATTCCAGTCTTTTTCTGGCGATACTAACTGCCTTTTGGAGGGAGACACCCTGGGAAAACTTCTCGATAAAAAAGGTCAAGAATTTTTGGGCGACTTCATCGGGTACGGGTTCTCTCATCACAATGACTTGGGGAATTTTTAAGTCAGCTAACACCTTAGCTAACCCCAATCCGTCACAGCTATTAAAAATAGCTAAACTCAAGCGTTTTTCTATAGCAGTTGAGAGGGCGTTTTGCAACTCATCAACGGTTAGACTTTCCGTTTCATTCAGATAAATTCTACCTGTGCTACCATCCCCTTCCGTATAACTATGACCTGCAAAGAAGAAGATATCCCACCCTTGTTCATCGTGAAGCCTATCTTCTAACTGCTCCCGTGTCGGTTCCGGGAGCAAGCAAGACTCTATCCCCGGTATTTTCTGTAAATTTTCTAGATCAACGTCAATATTAATTCCATCATTTTTGCCCAAAATAGCTAATAGCCTTATTTTGTTTTTTAGTTGTTTGTGTTGAATTTCCGGATACTCAAACGGACTTAAGATAATCTCAACAGAACCGTAATCTTCCCAAAAATCCCAGAGATGCCAAGGTAATTGCTGAAGCTGAGGGTTGTCAGTCTGAATCAAGACGCGAATGTCTTTGTCTTTATCGTTATTTAACTGAACGGCTAATTTATCCCGGATGCGATGAAATTCATTAGAGGTAGCGTTGAGCCATTGGTTGATCTTCTCTTTCAACTGATCCGCTACTTGTTGACAATCCTCTCTAGAGGTATTGTAATCAGGGAGTTCTTCTAAGCGGGGGCTGCGGGAAATTTCCTCAAGTTGGCGATAATTCGTCCGCCAATGTTGATAGAGTTGGGTAATCTCAGGGTTAGCCAGTAAACGTCCGCTAATTCTCCCTTCGGATGAGTAACCTTCTTCCCCCCATTCCAGGATGACTCGAATTCCCCTGTCTAAGTCACCATCAAGGGTTAAATATACCGCTCGACTCATTACCGACTCCTTTCACTCTCAACGCCGTTAGACCGCAAAGTTTTCGGTGAAGCTGGCTTCTGCCAACGATAATTTTAGCGTAAACTGTTCTTTGAGTTTACCGCGAAATCGTTTGGTGAGCATAGTTGAATTGATTTCGGCTGAACGTTCAGAAAACACTTGTCCGGTTTCATCAATTATGCTCAAGGTTAGACCCAGGGGGAGTGTTTCGCGATCGCGGGGATGAATTTGCACTTCAATGTCAATTTTTTCCTCAACGGCTTCGGTTAAACTAACAACTAAGTCTAGGGCGTAATCCCTCTGGTTTGTACCTAAGTTGATGGGTTTAAGCCCTGTTACTCTAGGCTTCCTCATCCCCAATTGACTTGGAAAACTTCCTTCATCTCTTTTTTGCCTATTTTTATGGGAAAAAGGGGTAACTTGACTTGGATTTGGCATAAAACGCCATGCGGTTTGTAGTGCTGAGAGTTTAAATGCTTCGGTACAATTTTGCCACCCTTTTTCAAAAATATTCTCAAACCACTGGCTTAAGTTTATTAGTGTCATCAGAGTTTCTATCTGGTCTAAGAAATCTTCCAGAGAACCTAACTGAATCAACGGTAACTCTGGTGTTTTCACCGTTTTGACAAATCCCAGTAATGTTCCTTCTGTGAGGGATTCATTGAACTGCACAACTAAATAGCCAATCGGGTTTTTCCTAACCCCAGAAGGAATCTTAACCACCTGGGACTCTGAGCCTACCGGAAGGCACTTTAGCGTCCCTAGCTTTTTGAGTGATAAATCGGCAACGTCTGGAGGATTTGATTTCACTAAATTTCGGCTATTTATTTCTTGTAAATCTGTCTCAATTCCCATACATTGACAGTAAAAATTTACAGCATGTACAGTTAAAGTATTGAGATAAATTTGTTCCACTTTTTCGGGATTAGACTGCTGTTTCGCCAACTGGTTCGCTAGACGATGTACGGATTGAGTTAACGCCACACTGAATGTTGATTTTGTTACTATTTCGTTCATGATTAATGGTTTGAACTAATTCCTAATATAATTAATACAAATATTCTCGCAAATGGGAAGAAAACCGAGTCAAACAGCGGTCGTAGAATCGACTGAGAGTTGACAGTGGGATTTTTAAATGCTCGGATAATTCTCGCCATGAATATCCTTCAATTCTCTTGATAACTAAATATTGAAAATTTACCTCTGTATGATTCGAGATGTGTGTGGTTTGAAAAAGACCGTCTGGATCTTCTTTGATCCAGAAGATGATCTCCGAGGATAAAAGAGGATTTAATTCTGATTCTACAAGCTGTTCTAGGTTTTCAGTCCACAGTCTTTTAGTCGAACAATGACTTTGTTTGACAAAGGAGCTTAATATTTCATTAATCGCGTCAATAAATCGTCTTTTCATGATAAAATTAACCCACGCTATTACTTCTCCCCGATTCGGCTCATACCCATCAATATTTTGACAGATATAAAGAAACGTGCGATTGCAGGCAGAAGTATAAATGTCCTCATACAAGCCAGGAAACTGACCCGAATAGGGACGACAAAGTTGACCGGAACGCTGAATGGCATTGACTAACCGGGTTAGCGCTATTTGCCGCATCTTTGTATTGGCAGGATGCTGTTGAGCTTTTATAGCTAGCTGCCTGAGTTCTTCATTGAGTTGCTGCTTACCCACCATAATGTTAAGACACTCGAATCCCTTTAACTCTGGTTGATCAAATCATCTGCTTTGATCTAGTAGTCGGGTCAAGGGTGAGACAATTATGCCAAACTCCAGTTTTTGTTACAAAGCTTAACACTATTCCTGATTTCCTCCCCATTTTCTCACCCTTGTGCAGAAAAAAGTGGTTTCTGGGACGAATAGAACCATAGAAGGGGTTTGGTAACCCAACCCCTACTGTGTCAGGACTTACGCAAAGACTCTATGAGTAGCGTGTGTTAGCGAAGCGTAACGCATTTTTACCACCATCTGTGGTGTAGCTGCGTAAGTACTGTGTGTTATTCGCTGCTTGAGATCAATTAATCTCGGATTATGTTTAAGTCTCGACAACTTCACCGAATCGCCATTGTAATCATGGCAGTTTTCGTGACGATTCTAATTCCCATCACCCATTCAACTGCATCAGACATTCCCTTCTACTGGGATTCCATCAATGTAGAAATGGATGTTCAACCCAATGGTGATATGTGGGTGACAGAAACACAGCATTATGTTTTTACCGATGATTACACCAACGAACGATATCGCTACATCCCTCTGAACAAGGTGGATGAAATTACCGATGTTACAGTTACAGAGAACGGGCAACCTTTAGCTCCGACGACAGGAATTGAAAACAATCAACTTTGGATTCGCTGGCAACATCCTCTCAACCCACCTGAATCTCATGTTTTTGTACTCAAGTATCGGGTTATCGGTGGGATACAAGTCAATGGTGACAAAAGCCAGGTTTACTGGA